>CAIVQM010000228.1 GCA_903908025.1 uncultured bacterium | reverse complement strand
CGGCACGTTATCGAAGACATCGTTGAATCCGGACTGCGCGGGCGCGGGGGCGCTGGCTTCCCGGCCGGCATCAAGTGGCGCACCGTGGCCGCCCAGAGCGACGAGTGCAAGTACGTGTGCGTCAACGCCGACGAGGGCGACAGCGGCACCTTCGCGGATCGCATGCTGATCGAGGGCGACCCGTTCCTGCTCGTCGAGGGGATGGCGATCGCCGGGATCAGCGTCGGCGCCACCGTCGGCTACGTCTACCTGCGCTCCGAGTACCCCGATGCGATCGTCAGTCTGCGGTCAGCCATCGACGCCGCGCGTGATCGCGGCTGGCTAGGCACCGATGTCCTCGGCAGCGGGCTCGCGTTCGACATCCACGTGCGTATCGGCGCCGGCTCCTATGTGTGCGGTGAGGAGACCGCGATGCTGGAGAGCCTCGAGGGCAAACGCGGGATGGTTCGCCCCAAGCCCCCGCTGCCCGCGTTGGAAGGACTCTTCGGCCAGCCGACCCTGATCAACAACGTCCTCACCATCGCCGCGGTGCCCTTCATCCTGGAGCACGGCCCGGAGGTCTATGGCGCACTGGGCACCGGCCGCTCGATCGGCACGCAGGTCTACCAGCTCGCCGGCAACGTCCGGCAGGGCGGCATCGTCGAGACGCCGTTCGGCATCACTCTTCGCGAGCTCGTCGACGGCTACGCCGCAGGGACGCGCACCGGGCGTCCCGTTCGCGCCATTCAGCTGGGCGGGCCCCTCGGGGCCTACCTGACGGCCGACGCGATGGACGTGTCGATGGACTACGAGTCGGTGGCGGCCGCCGGCGGAATGCTCGGGCATGGCGGGATCGTCGTCTTCGACGACACCGTCGACATGGCTCAGCAGGCCAGGTTCGCCATGGAGTTCTGCGCGGAGGAGTCCTGCGGCAAGTGCACGCCCTGCCGCATCGGCAGCGTCCGCGGGGTCGAGGTCATCGACCGGATCATCGTCGGCGAGGAGCCCGAGGCGAATCGCGCGCTCCTCATCGATCTTTGCGAAGTGATGACCGACGGTTCACTATGTGCCATGGGGGGCCTGACACCAATGCCGGTGCTCAGCGCCCTGCGCAGTTTCGGCGAGGACTTCGAGCGGAGAACCAATGACCATCGCTGAGGACATCGACTACGGAACGCCGCCGAGCCGGTCGACGACATCCGTCGGCCTCACAATCGACGGCATCACGCTGACCGTCCCCAGCGGCACCTCGGTGATGCGTGCGGCTGCCGAGGCCGGTGTCGCCGTGCCGAAGCTGTGCGCGACCGATCGCCTTGATGCATTCGGGTCGTGCCGGATGTGCGTGGTCGACATCGACGGCCGCAAGGGAACCCCCGCCTCCTGCACCACCCCCTGCGAGGACGGGATGGTCGTTCACACCCAGACCCCGCACGTCGCCAAGATCCGTCGCGGCGTCATGGAGCTGTACATCTCCGACCATCCGCTCGACTGCCTCACCTGCCCGGCCAACGGCGACTGCGAGCTGCAGGACATGGCCGGTGTCGTCGGGCTGCGAGAGGTCCGCTACGGGTTCGACGGCGAGAACCACCTCTCGGCACCGAAGGACGAGAGCAACCCCTACTTCACGTTCGACGAGAGCAAGTGCATCTCCTGCAGCCGATGCGTGCGAGCCTGCGACGAGATCCAGGGGACGCTCGCGCTGACGATCTCCGGGCGAGGGTTCGGTTCCAAGGTGAGCGCGAGCGCCGGGGTCAGCTTCCTCGAGAGCGAGTGCGTCTCGTGCGGTGCCTGCGTGCAGGCCTGTCCGACAGCGACGCTGCAGGAGAAGACCGTCATCGAGCTCGGGATGCCCACCCGCAAGGTGAAGACAACTTGCGCGTACTGCGGTGTCGGCTGCTCGTTCACGGCGGAGCTTCGTGGCGACGAACTGGTCCGCATGGTCCCCGACAAGCAGGGTGGCGCCAACGCCGGGCACTCCTGCGTCAAGGGCCGCTTCGCCTGGGGCTACGCCAGCCACCCCGACCGCATCACGGCGCCGATGATCCGCGAGACCACGAGCGATCCGTGGCGCGAGGTCTCGTGGGACGAGGCCATCGGCTACGCCGCCGCCCGGCTGAAGGCAATCCAAACCGAGCATGGCATCGATGCCATCGGCGGCATCACCTCGTCGCGCTGCACGAACGAGGAGGTCTTCGTCGTCCAGAAGATGATCCGCGCGGCCTTCCAGAACAACAACGTCGACACCTGCGCGCGGGTCTGCCACTCCCCCACGGGCTATGGCCTCAAGCAGACCTTCGGCACATCCGCTGGCACGCAGGACTTCGCTTCCGTTGAGGACGCAGATCTCATCCTGCTCATCGGAGCCAACCCGACGGATGCCCATCCGGTGTTCGCGTCGCGCATGAAGAGGCGCCTGCGCGAGGGGGCAGGGCTCATCGTCATCGATCCGCGACGCATCGCTCTTGCGCGCACGCCCCACGTGGCCGCCGCCCACCACCTGCAGTTGCTGCCCGGGACGAACGTCGCGATCATCAACGCCCTCGCCCATGTCATCGTCACGGAGGATCTGGTCGACCGGGAGTTCGTTGCCGAGCGCTGCGACCCGATCTCCTACGCCGCATGGGAGTCGTTCATCCGCCTTCCGGAGAACAGCCCGGAGTCGCTGGCGGAGCACAGCGGCGTCCCGGCCGAGCAGGTGCGCCTCGCTGCCCGCGCCTACGCTGCCGCCCCGAACGCTGCCATCTACTACGGCCTCGGCGTCACGGAGCACAGCCAGGGATCGACGATGGTGATGGGCATCGCGAACCTCGCCATGGCCACGGGCAACATCGGCCGCCGCGGTGTGGGGGTCAACCCCCTCCGCGGACAGAACAACGTGCAGGGCTCCTGCGACATGGGCTCCTTCCCGCATGAGTTCTCCGGCTACCGCCATGTGTCGGACGACACCGTGCGGATCCAGTTCGAGAGCATCTGGGGCGCCTCCCTCAGCGGAACCCCGGGCCTGCGCATCCCCAACATGCTCGATTCAGCAACGGTCGGCGAGTTCCGTGCCATCTACATCCAAGGTGAGGACATCGCCCAGTCCGACCCGAACACCCAGCATGTGCGTGCCGCGCTCGACGCGATGGACCTCGTCATCGTCCAGGACCTCTTCCTGAATGAGACCTCGCAACACGCACATGTATTCCTGCCCGGCACCTCCTTCCTCGAGAAGGACGGCACGTTCACCAACGCCGAGCGTCGCATCAACCGGGTGCGCCCGGTCATGGCCAGCCGCACGGGCATGTCCGAGTGGGAGGCCACCTGTGCACTGGCCACAGCCATGGGCTACCCCATGCACTACGACACGACCTCGCAGATCATGGATGAGATCGCGGCCCTCACCCCCACGTTCGCCGGTGTGTCGTTCGACCTGCTCGATCGAGTCGGCTCCGTGCAGTGGCCGTGCAACGATGCCGCCCCACTGGGCACGCCGATCATGCACGAGCTCGGCTTCACCCGCGGCAAGGGCAACTTCGTCACGACACCGTATGTGCCCACCGATGAGCGCGCCACCCGCAAGTTCCCGCTGCTCCTCACCACCGGGCGGGTCCTCTCGCAGTACAACGTCGGTGCCCAGACCCGCAGGACCGCCAACGTCACCTGGCACGCCGAGGATGTGCTCGACATGCACGAGTCCGATGCCGAACTCCGCGGCATCGTCGACGGGTCATGGGTCGAGGTCAGCAGCCGGATCGGGGCAACCTCGATGCGGGTCCGTGTCAGCGACGAGATCCCCGCGGGCGTGGTCTACACGACCTTCCACCACCCGATCAGCGGAGCCAACGTCATCACGACCCACAACTCCGACTGGGCCACCAACTGCCCGGAGTACAAGGTCACGGCCGTTGAGGTCCGACCCGATTCCGGCGCGGGACGCACAGCATGAGGGATGCCCGTCTCGTCCACATGGCCAACCAGATCGCGGCGAGCGTGCCGTCACGCGCAGATGTCCCTGGGCAGGTTGCGCTCCATCTGAAATCCTTCTGGGCACCCGACATGATCGCCGTGCTCTCGCGCCATGCAGACCTGCATCCCGAGGATCTGTCGTCCGATGTGCTCGCTGCGCTGGCGATCCTGCGACCCGTGGATGCGCCCAATGGCTGAGGTCCAGGTGACACGCTGGCGCGAACTGCCGTCGCTCGTCTCGGCACGTGAGGGTGACGACGTCGTGAAGGTGTCCCTGCCCGCGCGCTTCCAGGAGGCGATCGACGAGGCCGCCATGCGTCTGGACGCCGCCGATGCGGATGCATACCTGGAGGGCTGGATTCGCGGTCCGTGGGAGATCGTGGAAGGGTCAGCCGCGCAGGCCGCAGAAGCGGTCACGGCAGGACTCGAGGCCACCTGGAGCCCAGAGGCGATCACCGCCTTCCTGGACACGTGCGGCCCCGCGGTATCGGGAGATGACGAATGAGCACTGTGGTCGACGCCATCCGCGAAGGCAACGTCCGAGTCGGCGATGGCGCCATGGGCACGATGCTCCAGGAGGCCGGCCTCGACGACGGCGGCGCACCTGAATTGTGGAATGTGGAGAAGCCGGATGTCATCGCGGGCATCCTCGAGCAGTACGCCGCCGCCGGTGCCCGGCTGCTGACCACCAACACGTTCGGTGGCAGCCGCCCTCGTCTCGCGATGCACGGCCTCGAGGACAGGGTCACCGAGCTCAACGAAGCGGCCGCTCGCGTCGCGCGCGCCGTTGCCGACGCACACCCCGGGACCTACGTCCTGGGTGACGTCGGTCCCTCCGGCGACCTGATGGAGCCGATGGGCACGCTGACCCCAGACGATGCTGTCGCGCTGTTCTCCGAGCAGATCGCGGCCCTCGCCGCTGGCGGTGCCGATGCCATCCTCATCGAGACGATGAGCGACCTGTCTGAGGTGGAGGCCGCCGTCACTGCTTCGCGTGCCGTGGCACCTGAACTCCCCGTCTTCGCGACCATGAGTTTCGACACGAACCTGCGCACGATGATGGGAGTCACCCCGGCGGCGGCTGTCGTTGCCATCGCCGGAATGGGTGCCGACGTCGTCGGGGCCAACTGCGGACGCGGCGTCGACGAGATGCGCGTTATCGCTGGGCAGATGGCGGATGCCCGCCCCGAGGGAACACTGCTGATCATGCAGTCGAACGCCGGGCTGCCCGTCCTCATCGACGGCGAGTTCCGCTACACCGGCTCCCCGGACGAGATGGCCGCCTTCGCGACCGAGATGCGCGGAATCGGCGTCGACGTCCTGGGTGCCTGCTGTGGCTCCTCCCCCGCGCACATCGCCGCGATCAGCGCCGCCATCGCCTGAACCCCTGTCGGTCTTGAGGTTGGTGGGGGTTG
>CAIVQM010000227.1 GCA_903908025.1 uncultured bacterium | reverse complement strand
CGACCTCGTGCTCGCTGCCGCCGGGCACGCGGAGTTCGGCCCCAGCGCCGAGTGGGACTCCGCCCGCTTCAACAAGATGCTGGAAGTCCATGTCGGCGGGACGTTCAACGTCTGCAAGCACACGACGCCAGCCATGAAGGCCCGCGGCACGGGCTCCATCGTCACGATCGCATCCACAGCAGCGTTCATGGCCAACAACAACAACGTCCCCTACGGCGCCGCCAAGGCCGCGATCGCCGGACTCACCCGTCAGTTCACCCTGGAAGCACTGCCCGAGGTGCGCATCAACTGCGTCGCCCCAGGTCGTACCATCACCGGGATGACGACGCCACTGATGCTGGCACGCGGTGGCGACATGGAGAAGGGCGAGGAGATCTTCGGCCAGGCCATTCCGATGAAGCGGATGGGCACTGCCGACGAACTCGCCGCCGCCATCTGTTTCTTCCTCAGCGACGATGCCAGTTTCATCACCGGGCAGACGCTCGTGGTCGACGGCGGGGAGACAATCTCCTAGTCGCGTTCGCCCTGCCTGCTCGCACTTTCAGTGGCAGACTCCGGCCACCCACAACGTCGGAGGTAATCGTGCCGCAGCATGACGGAATCGATCCCGAATCCCTGGTCCCCCTAGCAGCGCTGTACGAGATGATCCCGGGCGGCTTCAACACCATCCCCGACATCGTCACGCGACGAGCCACCCTCGACGGGTTGCTCCAGGCCATGACAGCCGACCTGCCAGCGAATCCGAATGTCGCAACCGAGGACCGCGTGATCCCGGGGCCGGCCGGCGACCTCACGGTCCGCATCTACCAGCCCCAGAACGCAAGTGGCCCCAAGCCCGGCCTCCTGTTCATCCACGGTGGCGGCATGGTGCTGGGCAATCTTGAGACCGATCACCTCACGGCAGTGATGCTGTGCGACAACCTCGACGCAGTCGTTGTGTCCGTCGACTACCGACTGGCACCGGAGAATCCCGCGCCGGCCGCCATCGATGACTGCTTCGCCGGCCTCATCTGGATGGCCGCAAACGCGTCGGACCTCGGCTTTGATCCGGCACGCCTCGGGATCTTCGGTGGGAGCGCCGGCGGTGGGCTCGCCATCGCAACGGCGCTCATGTCACGTGACAACGACGGTCCCGACCTGGCCTTCCTGATGCCGGTCTACCCGATGATCGACGACCGCAACGAGACCGCCTCCAGTCGCGACATCGTCGACATCGGCATCTGGGATCGAGCGGGCAACATTGAGGCATGGGCTTGGTACCTCGGCGGTCAGCCCGCAAACCAGTATTCGGCGCCCGCGCGGGCGACCGATCTCACCGGGCTGCCGCCGACCTTCATCGACGTCGGCGACCGTGACCTGTTCCATGACGAGGATGTGGAGTTCGCCGAACGGTTACTGGCTGCCGGCGTGCCGGTCCAGATGCACGTCAACCCAGGCGCGTACCACGCATCCGAGGTGTTCGCGCCGACGGCCGCCCTCAGCCAGCAGATCTGGGCCACGCGCTTGGCCGCCCTCCAGCGCGCCCTCGCATAGCCCCGGGGTCAGGCGAGCAAGGTGTCGCGCAGGCGGGTGATGTCCTCGGGGGACAAACCCTTGGCCAGCGCCCAGCCCTCCGCGCTGCCGTAGCGCAGACTCATCGCTTCCAGGAACGCCCGCATCGTCTCCGGCTGTGACTCGAAGATCCACGCCGGTGCCGAGGCGAGTCCGTTGTCCTGGTATACCTGCGCACTTCGGATCCGCTCAAGGATCGGGGCCATGTTTGCCGTAGTGACGTGGTAGTCCGCGACGATCGTCTCGCAGTCGACGCCGAGGATCCCGAGCAGCATCGCCACCACGATCCCGGTGCGGTCCTTGCCCGCGGTGCAGTGCACCATCACGGGGCGATTTGCTGGAGCGGCGATGAGGCGCAAGGCCTCGATGATCGATCCCGCGTTGGCCTCGATCTGCCGGGTGTAATCCTCGACGAGATTGTCTGCCGCACCGGCGTCGATCTGCTCCTGAGTGACGCCGGACTGCGGGATCATCGGCAGGTTCACGACGCGCGCTGGCTCGTGACCGATCGTGTAGCCCTCACGGTCGACCTCCGCAACCATGCGCAGGTCGACGACGAGCAGGGGCGCGATGTCGCCGGCGAGGTCACTCTGGCCCTGATCCGTCAGCGACTTCGGGTTGTCACTGCGAATCACCTGGCGCGAGCGGATCACGCGACCGTCGGAGGTGCGCAGGCCGCCGAGGTCGCGCACGTTCACGAGGCCATCGATCTCCAACTGCTCTGCCGTCGAGCCCGTCACGTCGACTCTCCTGCCGCCCGACGTGCCGACGCGAGCATCGCGGTCGCCAGGTCGAGCGGATCGACAGGCGCAGACAGTCCGGCCAGCGGCGACTCGACGCTGAGGATCGCTCCCGCCGGGAGGGCCTCGATGAAGGCCCGCACGGGCAGGTCACCCTCGTCCGGCATGAGTCGCGCCTTGACTCCCTCGCCGCGTGCCGCCTCCGCATCCTCGGCCGGACCCGCTCCGTTGGCCCCACAGATCTGCGCGTAGGGGAACAGGTGTGGCGGGTACAGCCGCAGGTCGTCCGGATGTCCACCCGACCGCTCGACGTGCAGCGAATCGGCCAGCACGACGACGTTCGGAGCATCGGCGGCCAGCACGATGTCGACGCAGGTGCCGAGATCGCGCGCCGCCGAGAACAGCATGAACTCGACGGCGATGCCCGTTCCGTGCTCGGCCGCCAGTTCAGCCATCCGACCGAGCGTGTCGATTCGGCGTACCGGGTCGTCGTCCTCGACGGTCGCGATGACGAAGCGGGCGCCCAGCGCCTGCGCCGCCTCGAGAAGCGGGCGCGCCACCTCGACGGCGGACGGGTCCTTCATCCGGATCACCTCGACGTCGAGGACGCGAATGCCCGCATCATCGACCGCACTGCGCAGCGCCTCCAATGCCCGGTCGTCCCCGAGAACATGGTGATCGACTCCCGTCGAGGGGCTGGGAGTGAGGCGGAAGCCCGCGTACTGGTAGCCGGCGTCGCTGGCGACTGCCGCAAGCTGCGCCGGCGGTATGGCGATCATCGAGAGATGTGCCAGGGAGTACTCGCGTGCAGCGGTCATGTGCCGGCCAGCCTCTCGACGATGGGGATGAAGGCATCAAGGTGGGCGTCTCCGACGGTGATATACGAGAAGCCGTAGTCCTCGCGGCGACGCACAAGCTGCTCGCAGATCTCGTCAACGCTGCCGACGGCCGCATGCGGGAAGGAGTGCAACTGATCGAGATCCATTCCGGTGCGGGCCATCACCGCCTCGGCGGTGATCTGCGAACGCCCCTCGACGGAAATGAAGTAGGCAGCTGTCTCCAGCTCGATGTCGGCGAATCGATCGCCTGCCCCATCACGGATCCAGCCGATTTTCTTATGCGTTTCCTCGTCAGTGGACGACGAGATGCTGCCCGCACCGACGACACCACCGCTGTTGTTGAAGTTGACGCTGACGATGTCGGCAAGTTCCCCCGCCAGACCGAGCACCTTGGGAGCGCCACCGCCGATCATGATCGGCGGTCGCGGTCGCTGCACGGTCGCCGGGACCGCGTGGTAACCGAAGGACTCGATGAATTCGCCGTGGTAGTCGACTTCGGCCTCATCGGCGTAGGCCATCCGCATGAACTCGGCCGTCTCGCGCAGCAGCTGAATGCGACGGCCCGCCGATTCGAACGGGATCCCCATCGCCTCGTACTCGTTGACCAGCCAGCCCGCTCCGAGGCCGATCTCGAGTCGGCCCTCGGAGATGACGTCGATGGATGCCATCTCCTTGGTCAGCACGGTGGGCAGGTGATAGCTGACGCATGCCATTCGCGAGCCGATCCGCAATGTCGATGTCGCCATCGCCGCCGATGTCAGAGCCGGAATCAACGCCAGCGTCTGCACCCGATGACCCGTGCCCTCGATCTTGCTGCCCGGACCGAGTAGGTGGTCAGCCACATGCAGGGTCGAGAAGCCACTCCCCTCGACCTTGCGTGCCAGATCAACCCACTCCTTCAGCGATGCAGCGCTGAAGGCCTGAATGGCAAAGCGGAACGGCCGCATCACTTCGCCGCCTTCCGCGCCCAACGGAAGAACTGGCCATGCGATGCCGTGTAGCCGCCGTCGACGAAGAGCACCTGTCCGGTGACCCACCCGGACTGGTCCGAGCACAGCCAGCTCACGGCATTCGCGATGTCCTCCGGCATGCCCATGCGGCTCACAGGAAGGCAGCCAGCGATCGCTGCCCGCGCCTGGTCGGACCCGTAGTGCTCCGCGGTTCCCTCGGTGATCACGGTCCCCGGCCCAACGGCATTGCAGCGCACGCCGAGTGGGCCAAACTCCACCGCCATCGCTTCGGTCAGCTGGTTCATGGCGGCCTTTGACGCGGGATAGAGCGAGGTCGATGCCGGATGCGCGCGCGACGTGATGGACGAGAAGTTGACGATGCTGCCGCCACCGTTCGCCACCATGACGGGCACGAGCGCCTGTGCCATCAGCACCGGGCCGATCACGTTCACGTCGAGGACCAGCCGCATCTCATCGTGTGTGGTGTGCAGCAGGTCGCGGTAGCGCTGGATCGCCGCATTGTTGACCAGGACCGTGCATTCCGGTGCCAGAGCGGCGACACCCGCGACGGCTGCGTCATCGGTCACGTCGACGACAGCCACGCGGCAACCCACCTCGTCCGCCACCTGTTCCAGTTGCTCGGCGTTCACGTCAAGCGCGAGCACGTCGTAGCCGTCGGCGAGGAGTCGCTCGGCGACGGATCGCCCGATCCCCTGGCCGGCTCCCGTAATGACCGCTGTTCCCCTGCTCATGACGTCTCCTCCACCGGGCAGTCCTGCCACCCATCACCATGCACGGCCCATGCCATGCAACGGCGCAGCACCTCGCGGTACTGCGCAGACTCCCACGCCACGCGGTCGAGGACCCCGAGATCCTCGATCCCCAGGTCGGCGAGGTCGAACCGCCCCCGGCAGTGGCCGAGGGTCAGGTAGGTCACGCTGCCCGCACCCTCGGGCCGGGTGAAGAGCACCGGCTGCCGAGGTGAGATCGCCTGATCGGTCTCGAAACCGGGGCAGGCGCCGTCGTAGGCAACGTCAAGCAGCACGTCGAGATCCCCGGCAAGCTCCGACACGTAGATCTCGTCCGTGATCGTGAAGTCACCGACACCGGCAACGAGCGGGTGCTCAGGCCGGACTACCTCGATCAGGTATGGGGCGATCTTCGGGTGCGCAAGGAACCGATTGCCGAGCAGTGCGGTGAACTCCGGCATCGCATCCGGCGTCCGGAACACACGTGGCCCGCCGGGTGTCGGCGGGTCGATTGCCGAGTTGGTCGCGTGCAGCCCGAGCAGCCGACCCCCATTGGCCACCATGTGCCTGAGTGCTTCGGACTCGCCGGCCGATGGACGCACATCGCAGGTGTACGCGACGACGGCACCGGCCTCAGCAATGGCATCGACGTCAGAGAAGTCCGCGTGCACAGTGCACACGGCCGCATCATGCGCGCCCGCCAGCGCGAGCAGCTCCTCGCGGGCGAAGTCCATGTCGTGCCACCGCCCACCCACGACGACAGCGATCCCGACGCGGCCAGAAGAGCACCGCGCCGGGATCGTCATGCTGTTAGCGCCGTCGACCGGATCGGTCAGAACTGAGTGCGGACGGTCATGCCGCCATCGCAGACGACGTTGGTACCGACGCAGTAGCCGAAGGCCGGGCTCGCGAGTCCGACGATCGCCGCGGCGACCTCCTCCGGCTTACCCATGCGGCCCAGCGGAATCGAGCCGAGGACCTTCTCGTAGACCTCGGGGCGGCCAGCCTTGATCTTGCCCCAGTCGCCTTCGTCGAAGTAGACGGGGCCGGGCGAGACGGTGTTGACGCGAATGCCCTTGGAGGCAAGTGCATGCGCTGCCGCGGACGCGTGGCGAACGATCGCCGCCTTGAAGGCGCCGTAGGAGTTAGGCGAACTCGGCCACACGTTGTCGAAGCCGAACGTCGACGACAGGGCGATGATCGAACCGCCGCCGGCCGCTTCCAGGATGGGGGTGCCCTCATCGATGAGGTGCACCAGCGGCATCAGGTCGAGGTCCAGGCTCTGCTGCCACTGCTCCGGGCCCTTCATCGACCCGCCGGTGACGTTCGACACGAGGATGTCCAGGCCGCCGAGCGCCTCAGCCGCGTCGCGGATGAAGCCTTTGAGCTCCGCTTCCTTGCTGACGTCGATGGCGCGGGCGAAGACCGTGACGCCCTGCCCACGCAGTTCCTCGGCGAATGCCTCGACCGCCTCCGCTCCGCGTGCGCAGAATGCGACGGACGCACCCTCCGCCGCGAGCAGTTCGACGGTGGCGCGGCCGATGCCGCGGGTGCCGCCGGTGACGAGGGCACGCTTGCCCGAGAGACCCAGATCCATGGTTGTCCCATCTATGTGAAAGGTCGGGCAACGCATTGCCCGAGGTCAGGGGTTGCATGTTACTAGCATCAGACTACGGTAAGTATCTCTTTGGGCAACACCATCGGACGGAGGCTGACGTGAGCGCAGTAACCGTCCTGCCGCTCGGCCTGGTGCTCGAGGTGGCCGGTGACCAGACCGTCATGGCCGCCGCCCGTACGGCGGGCTACGTGTGGCCAACCGTCTGCGATGCCTCGGCCTCCTGCGGGACGTGCGTGAGCATCATCCGTGAGGGCGAGACGAACTGCGGCCCGATCCCCGACGACGAGCGCGAGACCCTCACCCGCACACTTGGGTCGGTCGACGGTGACCGGCGGCTTGCCTGCCGCCTGACCGTGACCGGACCCGTGACCCTGACCAAGCGCGGCGTCCACCCGATCGAGGAGAGCTGAACCATGACCGACAACGATGTGGCCGAGCTCGTCGCCCGACTAGAACGACTCGAGACCGCCGAACTGGCACGCGCCGCGTCGTGGCGTTATGCCGTCGCGATCGACACCCTGGACTTCGAACTCCTGGCCGGAGTCTTCACGGAGGATGCCGTTCTGACCACGCGGAGGGGTCCGCGAAGCGGGCGGGAGGAGATCGTCGCCTACTACCGCACCGCCCTCGCTGATCCCTTGCAGCGCAAGCACTTCATGACGAACCAGACAGTGACATGGCAGGCTCCCGGCGAGGCCGTGATGGAGTCCTACTTCCTCTACACCTTCGCGGGTGACGACACATCGGCGCTCGGGTGGGGCAACTACGTCGACCGCGTCCGGGTCATCGACAACGTCGGCTACATCAGCGTGAAGACGATTTCCATCGACATCCAGGCCGATACGCGAGTCGGCTGGGCGAACGAGGCGACATCATGAGCGCACTCAAGGGCAAGCGGGTCCTCGTCACCGGAGCCGCTCAGGGCATGGGACGCGCGATCGCGCTCGAGTGCGCTCGCCAGGGCGCTGAGGCCGTGACGGTCGTCGACATCCAGGTCGAAGCGGCTGAGGAGACGGCCGAGCTTGTGCGCGCCGCCGGTTCCACGGCCGTTGTGGTGACCACCGATCTCACCCAGTCTGCTGAGATCGCCCGGATGATCGAGCAGTCCGTGGCCTTCGCCGGCGGCCTCGACACGGTCATCAACAACGCCGGGGTCATCGACTCCATGTTCATCGACAAGGCTGGGCTCGACACCCTCGATGAGGCCACCTGGGACCTTGTCATGGACGTCAACCTCAAGGCGGTGTTCCTGACCACCAAGTACGCCGCCCCGCACCTGCGCTCATCCGATCGCGGCCCGTCAATCGTCAACTCGTCATCCGTGTCCGGCATCAACGGCTCGCAGAGCGCCATCGCCTACGGCGCCAGCAAGGCGGGCCTGATCCACCTGACCAAGTCGACGGCGATCGCCCTCGCCCCGCAGGTTCGGGTCAACGTCTTCCTGCCCGGGTCGATCGACACGCCTATGGCGAACGGATTTCTCGATGCCGCCGCCGACCGCGACTACACCGAGCGACACATGACGGGGGCTCAGCTGATCCCTCGCTTCGGCCGCGCCGACGAAGTGGCGCAGGTCGCCTGCTTCCTCGCCTCGGATGCAGCGTCCTTCGTCACCGGCGGCGTCTACCCCGTCGACGGCGGCACCCTCGCCTGGCGCGGTCTTCGCGGGTGACGCCCTACGACGTCGTCATGCTCGACCTTGACGGCACCCTGATCGACTCTGAGCCCGGTGTCTACACATCCGTGCGCTACGGCCTGGCGGGCTTCGGCATCACACCCACGGATGTCCAACTCGAGGAGTTCATGGGCCCACCGCTCGCCGACGTGCTCCCCCGGGTCTTCGGCCTGACCGATCCCGCCGACATCCCCGTGTTCTTCGATCGCTATTGCGAGGCCTACTTCCACGCCGCTGAGTACGAATACGCGATGTATCCCGGAATGAGTGGCCTGGTGACGGATCTGTCGGCAGCCGGCGTCACCCTCGTGCTCGCAACGGCAAAGCCCCATGAGTCGGCCAGCCGCATCATCGCTCATGCCGGACTCGCCGACTGCTTTGCCTTCGTCGCCGGATCCGAGCTGGACAGCTCTCGCCAGGAGAAAGCCGAAGTCATCGGGCACGCCTTCGAGAACATCGGAGCCGACGGGACCAGCCACCGGATCGTCATGGTGGGCGACCGCGGCCTCGACATCCGGGCCGCCCGCGAGCACGACATCGACGCCATCGCTGTCACGTGGGGCTACGCGCCCCCCGGCGAGCTCGAAGAGTGCGGTGCCACGCATCTGGTGGCCGACGTTGCCGAACTGCGGGCCCTGCTGCTTCCGTAGTCCTCACAGATCAAGGATCGTGCGATCGCCCTGACTCCAGCGCACCTGCAGTCGCAGCACGGAGATTCGCCATTCATCTCCCGCTCGTTCGAGGTCGTTCAAGTAACGCCCGCCGATCGTGCAGTGTCGGTCCACGCCCTCGACGGCTACCGAGTGCCACGCCTCCACGTACATCGCACAGACGGCGGTGTCGCCGAAGACCGTCACCCGCGGATTCGACATCGTGTGCTGGGTCGCATCGAGGGTCTCGAACCGGCGTCGCGCACGCGCTACCCAGTCATCGGCCGGCACCACGCCCACTGAGCCCGGCCGGTGCGACGTGTAGTCGAACGTGAGCTCATCCGTGAACGCCGACCGGTACAGACCCCAGTCCCGTAGGTCGATGCCTTCGGCGAATCGGTAGAGCGCGTCGCATACGCCGCGCTCGTCCAGCAGGATCTGGACGTCAGCCACGGTCAGCCGCGTGCGGCATCGAGCAACGGCGCCAGCCGGTCGGGGATGGCGAGCCAGTCGTCAACCGAAGTGATGCTCGGGTCGAAGTTCGCGTCGATCGACACGGCTGCGACACCAGCCGCCGCGGCTGCAGCCACCTCGACGCAGAGCTCGTCGACACTGAGGGGTCGGAGGTTGGCGACCTCGACAGGCGGATGCGTGAAGAGGTTCCAGCACATGGTCAGCGGCTGGAGGTCGGGCGAGCGCATCTCCTGCAGGCGGGCGAATGTCTCGAGGTGCTGGGTGAGCGTTCCCGATGCCGGGTTCCAGATATCGAACTTCTCCGCCGTGCGCAGTAAGCCCGCCTCGGACCGCATGCCCGACATCAGGGGCGGGTGCGGCCGCTGAAGAGTCTTCGGGCGCACATCGGAGACGGGGATGTGGAAGAACTCACCCTCGTACGACACCGGATCCGGTCCCCAGCAGGCCTTCATCGCGTCGATCAGCTCATCGACACGACGCCCGCGCGTGCGCGGATCCACGTTGTACTGGGCATGCTCCTCGTCAGACCAGCCAACACTGAACCCGAACACCGTTCGCCCGCCGGAGAGGATGTCGAGCGTCGCGATGCGCTGCGCGAGATCCACCGGACGGTGGTAGCCAGCCACCAGGATGCTGGTGCCGATGACGATCTCCGACGTCCAGCCCGCAACCGCAGCCAGCAGTTCCATGGGCTGCAGGACCGAGCGGTAGGCCTCGGGAACGGCAAGGCCCGGCCGCGCCGAGTATCCCGACTCGACGACGTGGGGGAAGAACAGATGCTGCTGCACGAACAGTGACCCGAAGCCGAGTTCCTCTGCCCGCTCCGCAAACCCGCGCACAGCACGGGCGTCGACGTGTGAGCCGAGCTGGGGCAGGCTGAGTCCGACACGAAGTGGCGTGGTCACGGGTACAGACCACCTCCGACGGTGACGACCTCACCGTGCATGTACGGCACTTCATCGCTCAGCAGCCACGCGACCGTCGCCGCGACCTCGTCTGCCTCGGCGTAGCGCCCGAGCGGAATGGCAACGGCAAGTGCCGCCTGGATACCAGCAGCGTCGAGGCCGGCCAGCGCGCCCAGGCCCTCCTCAAGGGGTCGCATCATGCGGGTGTCTACCGGCCCGGGCGCAACGACGTTCACCCGGATACCCAGACCGCCCGTCTCCTTCGCCAGACCGCGAGCCATTCCAACCACAGCATGCTTGCTCGCGGTGTAGACGGTGACGCCAGCATCGCTCTTGAGACCCGCGATGGAGGCAGTGAAGACGATCTTGCCGCGGTCGGGCTGACCCATCATGATCCGGACGGCTGCGGCCGAGCCGAGGAAGGCGCTGCGCACGTTGACGGCGAACACCTTGTCGAAGTCGTCGATGTCGAACGCGGCTACGGGGATGACCTTGCTCTCGATTCCCGCGTTCGCATGGAACATGTCGACCGTCTCGAACGTGTCGACCGCCCGCTGGAAGAACATCGCGGTGTCCTCGGCACTCGTGACATCGGCGCGCACCGCGAGTACTCGCTCCCCGAGCTCCGCGGCCAGCGCATCAAGCCCGACCGCGTCGATGTCGACGGCTACGACATTCGCGCCCTCGGCGTGCAACCGGCGAACCGTCGCCGATCCGATGCCACCGGCCGCTCCCGTCACTACCGCCGTGCGCCCTGCAATTCCCTTGAGCATGTCGTACCTCCGGTGAGTTGTTGCGGTCATTACCCGATGGTGCGGTCGGAGTCCCAGTAGGGCCTCCGCAGCGACTTCTTGTCGACCTTCTGCATCTCGTTGCGCGGGAGCTCGGCCAGAAACTCATAGCGACGCGGGATCTTGTACGCCGAGATTCGCTCGCGGCAGAAGTCGGCGAGCTCGTCAGCAGCGGGGGGCGCTGCCGGGTCGACCGGGACGACCAGGCCGAGCAACTGCTCGCCGAGATCCGGATGCGGGATGCCGATCACCGCCACGTCCGCGACGCCGGGATGATCGCGCAGCACCGCCTCACTCTCGGACGGGTACAGGTTCACGCCCCCCGACACCACCATGTCGGACATGCGGTCGGTGATGAACACGAAGCCCTGCTCGTCGACGTAGCCCATGTCACCGAGGGTGAAAGCACCAGGCCGCACATACGCCTTCGCCGTCTTCTCCTCGTCACGGTGATAGGCCACGCCGTATCCCTCGGGAGCCTCGAACGCCAGTAGACCTACGTCGCCGAGCGGCAGTTCAGTGCCGGCCTCGTCGACGACGACAACCCGGAACGGCTCGACCACGGTCCCGACCGAGCCCGGGTGCGCCAGCCAGTCGGCGGACGAGATGCGACACAGGGTCCCAGACTCGCTCCCCCCGTATGACTCCAGCAGCACCGGTCCGAACCAGTCGATCATCGCCCGCTTGACATCAGGCGGGCAGGCGGAGCCCGTGTGTGCGACGAGTTGCAGGCTGGACACGTCTGCCGATGCACGCACCTCGGGATCAACCGCCAGCAGTCGCTGGAAGTGCGTCGGAACCATGACGGATGACGTCACCTGGTAGCGGCCGATGAGTTCCAGGACGGCAGCCCCGTCGAACTTGCCAACGATGACGACGGGCCGTCCCAGCAGAAGATGCCGCACAGCGGTGAGGGGCCCGTTGTGCTGCAGGGGCCCCACCACGATGTGGGCGCCGTCTGGGAACTGCGCACGCTCGCGCAGCTTTGCCAGGTATTCGCGGTGGTTCGCGACAGGCACCAGCACCCAACGGGTCTGCGTGCCGCGAGCACGCCCCGTCGTTCCCGACGTGTAGACCATCGCGGGACGTGCCGGCCGATAGGGGAAGTCCACGGTCTCCGGGGCCGATCCGATCCAGTCCGCCCACGACACCAGACCAGCATGTGTCGAGTCCGACGCTGCCCCGGAATGAAGCACGACAGTCCCGACGAGCCCCGCCTCGAGCGCCGCAACGGCTGTGGTTGCGCCGCCCGGCCCGGTGATGAGGCCGACCATCGTCGAGTCCTCGATCTGGTCGGTGAGCTCAGGAAGCGTCAACTGACGAGAGACGGCGACCGTGCCCACTCCGGCCATCAGGCCGGCGGCATGGGCCATCAGGGTCGGCGAGGCGTTGTCGCCCAGCACACCCCAGCGCTGATCGGGGTCGGGTGCACCGGCAAGCATCGCGCTCGCCACACCGAGGAGCTCGCCGGCAACCTGCGCCCAGGTGCGGACCGAACCAGCGTCGACGAGCGCCACACCATCGGGATCGCGCAGCGCGCTTTCGGCGATGGATCCGAGGGGCAGCTCAGGCACGTGTCATCCTTGCGGTCGGGGGCGCGGCGGCGCTGACGGTTGCATCCCGGCCAGCACACGCGGGAGGATACTCCGGTTACTAGAGTAAGAGTCAAGAAAGCCCCCAACCCGCATCGAGTAGCAGTGGAGCGAGCATGGACTTCGAGCCCAGCGCAAAGGTCGAGGAACTCTCGGCCCTCATGTGGGACTTCCTGAACACCCGGGTCCTGCCAGCCGAGGCCGAGTACGACGCCTACCGCGCATCCGTCGGCCAGCACGACCATTCGCTGCCCCCCGTCATCACGCGGCTCAAGACCGAAGCGCGGGCATTGGGCCTCTGGAACCTCTTCCTGCCGGATGTGAGCGGACTCACGAACGTCGAGTACGCCCAACTGGCCGAGATCTCCGGCTGGAGCGTTGATCTCCTGCCCGAGGCGATCAACTGCCAGGCGCCGGACACCGGCAACATGGAGACCATCCACCTGTTCGGGACTCCCGAGCAGAAGAAGGAGTGGCTCGAGCCCCTGCTCGACGGCACGATCCGCTCCGGTTTCGCCATGACGGAGCCGTATGTCGCGAGCAGCGATGCCACGAACATCGAGTGCTCGATCGATCGCGACGGCGATGAGTACGTCATCAACGGCACCAAGTGGTGGACGACCGGGGCCAATGACCCCCGCTGCAAGATCCTCATCGTCATGGGTAAGACCGACCCGACGGGCCCGGCACATCGCCAGCAGTCGATGGTCCTTGTGCCGATCGACACCCCCGGAGTCCGGATCACCCGGTCCCTGACTGTTTTCGGCCGCCAGGACCAGCACGGCCACGCGTGGATCGAGTTCGAGGACGTCCGCGTCCCCGTCGCGAACATCCTCGCGACCGAGGGCGACGGCTTCATGATCGCCCAGGCCCGCCTCGGCCCCGGCCGGATCCACCACTGCATGCGCTCGATCGGCCAGGCCGAGCGCGCGCTCCAGATGATGGTGGAGCGTGCGAACAGCCGCGTCGCCTTCGGCGGACCGCTGGCCGACCAGGGTTCGATCCAGGAGTGGATCGCCGAGTCCCGCATCGAGATCGAGCAGGCCCGACTGCTGACTCTGAAGGCCGCCGCGATGATCGATAAGGGTGGCGCGAAGTCGGCCAAGACGGAGATCGCCGCCATCAAGGTCATCGCGCCTCGCGTCGCATGCAACGTCATCGACCGCGCAATCCAGGTGCACGGCGGCCTCGGCGTCAGCGACGACATCCCGCTGGCCAAGATGTACGGCTGGCAGCGCGCGCTCAAGATCTTCGACGGGCCCGACCAGGTTCACCTTCGCTCGATCGCCCGTTGGGAGCTCAAACGGCCTCGGGCCGTGACTCTCCCATCATGATCGGGACGAGGATGTCCGCCAGGGCAGCCTCGACCTTCGCCACCGGCAGGCGGCTCAACGAGCCCTCGAGCCAGGCGGTCTGCGAGATGGGAAGCAGCGCCCCGAGGAAGCGGTTGCCCAGCAGTCGCACGGCGTACTGCTCGCGAGCCCTGCGCGAACTTCGCGGCGCCCGGTCGTCCTCGGACAGGTAGTCGAACGCCCGCTGCGCGTGTCGCTCCTGCCATGCCTCGTAGAGCCGGCGGGACTGGGGCGTCGCTCCGTTCAGGTGCAGCGTCAGGAATCGTGCTTCGACCGGATGGGTCCGCCACCATGCCCAACCGGCATAGATCACCTCGCGTAGGGCCGCTTCGTCAAGGCGAAGGGCGCTCGCGCGGACGCTGTCGATCATCGCGCTGAACCCGGCGAGGCAGTTCTCGAAGGCCTGATCGAACAGTTCCTCCTTGCCGCCGAAGTGGTAGTACACAGCCGTCGGCGCCACGCCGCACTCGCCGGCGATGTCCTCGACCGTCGCCTCGGCGTACGTCAGACGCGAGAACACGTTGGTCGCGGCCCGCACGATCTCGCTGCGTCGCGACGGCCGGTGCGCGGGGCGTCCCGTGCCTCCCGACTCAATCTCGGAGCCTTCCGTCACCGCGCCTCCTCGCTCGTCCGTTCATCACCCCGACAGGCTGTCCTGTGGAAGGATGCTCGGATCATGTCAAAGACGCGCTCGTCCCGCCCGGCCAACCGGCCATCACGGCGGCACGAGATCCTCGAGGCTGCCGTCGACCTCCTCGCTGTGCAACCGCCCGATGAGATCGCGGTGTCCGATATCGCCGCTCACTGCGGCATGACGCCGGCGGCCTTCTACTACCACTTCGCATCCAAGGACGAGATTCTCGACGAGATCGTCACGGGGTACGCTGCTGAGTGGAGCGACCGGGTTCAGGCTGCCCTGGCGAACATAGCCACGACTGATGACCTCGCCATGTGTGTCGACGAGGTCCTGACCTGGGTCGAGGAGCACGAGCGCTCCGCTCGCGTCTACTTCGTGACATCCGTCGGCGCGACGAGTTCGTGCGAGGGGGTCCGCCGCAAGACCCGCAACGACCTCGCCCGGCGGGCGGCTCGCACCTTCCGGGAGGTCTCCCCCGAGCAGGAGCGGGTCCGGGTGGCGATCGCCGGGCTCGGCTTCGTGACCCTGCTGGAGATCGTCGCCCGATCCCGCCTTGAACTCGACGCCAGCTATCGCACCCTCGGCCCGGTCCGCTTCCGTGCCACCGCTGGCCAGCTCGCCGAGTCCCTTCTGCGCTGACTCGCGCAGCGCGCGTCCGACCCGCAGAAACCGACAATTCACCCGAATGACATCAATCGGCGTATGAATGCGCAAAGAACATTGATATCCTAATATCTGTAATCCACAGTAAGATCGACCAAGGCACCGACCCGTAGGACGAGGAGAGTTCCGTGACCGAGGAGCATCTACCCCGTCACCCCGTTCGGTTCGTGACGGCCGCCAGCCTCTTCGACGGCCACGACGCCTCCATCAACATCATGCGGCGCATCCTGCAGTCCCAGGGGTGCGAGGTCATCCACCTGGGCCACGACCGCGGCGTCGAGCAGGTGGGTCGCGCCGCGATCCAGGAGGACGTCCAGGGCATCGCCGTCTCGTCCTACCAGGGCGGACATGTCGAGTACTTCACCTACCTGCGCGAACTGCTCACCAGCCGTGGAGCCGGGCACATCAAGATCTACGGCGGCGGCGGCGGCGTCATCGTCCCCGAGGAGATCGACCAACTGGCGGAGCAGCGGGTGCGGATCTTCTCGCCTGAGGATGGCCAGCGCCTCGGCCTCGTCGGGATGATCGCGTCCATGGTCGAGGAGTGCGACGTCGACCTTGTCGGCGACCTTCCGCCGCTGGAGGCCGTCCTCGCCGGCAATGACGGCGACCTCGCGCGCGCCATCACCGTCCTGGAGGAGGGTCGCGCGCCCGCTGACTGGCTCGAGCAACTGCACGCTGCGGCCGGGCGGTCCGGCACTCCGGTGCTCGGCATCACGGGGACGGGTGGGTCGGGCAAGTCAACGCTCACCGACGAACTGCTGAGGCGTTTCCGCGCCGACCAGGAGGGCAAGCTCCGCATTGCCGTCATCGCCGTCGACCCCACGCGACGTAAGGGAGGTGGTGCACTCCTCGGCGATCGCATCCGGATGAACGCCGTCGACCTCGGCGGCGTCTACTTCCGCTCCCTTGCCACCCGTCGACCGGGCTCCGAGATCCCCCAGCACCTGGCCGATGTCATCGCGGCCTGCAAGGCGTCGCACGACCTCGTCATCGTCGAGACGCCCGGTATCGGTCAGGGCGACGCCGGCATCGTGCCGTACGTCGATGCGTCCCTGTACGTGATGACTCCGGAGTTCGGGGCCGCATCGCAGCTCGAGAAGATCGACATGCTCGATTTCGCTGATGCCGTGGCGATCAACAAGTTCGAGCGCCGCGGGGCTGAGGACGCTCGTCGCGACGTCGCCCGTCAACTGGTGCGCAACCGACAGGCCTTCGGCTCCACGTGGGAGGACATGCCCGTCTTCGGAACGTCGGCAGCACGCTTCGCCGACGACGGCGTCACACACCTGTTCCACTTCCTGAGCGACCTGCTTGTCGAGAAGGGCCTCACCGTCGGCCCCGGGGCCCTGCCGCGGCTCGAAGGCATGGAGCCCACGAGCCTCAGCACCGTCGTCCCGCCTGCCCGAGGTCGCTACCTCGCCGAGATTGCCGAGGCCGTCCGCGGCTACCACGCGGTCACCGAGCAGCAGGCCGGCGTGGCGCGCCGGGCACAGCACCTGCGTACGGCCGCACTGCTCCTATCCGAATCCGGCTCTGATCCGTCAGCCGTGGAATCCCTTCTGCTGCAGCAGGAATCGGACTTGCGTCCCGAGCTCGCACGTCAGCTCGACGCCTGGCCCGCAATCCGCGAGCAGTACGCAGCGGATGAGCTCGTGGTGCGCGTACGCGACACGGAGCTGCACACCGCGCTCTGGCGCGAGACCCTCTCCGGCTCACGAATCCCCCGCGTGTCCCTGCCCAGCACTGAGGATGCCGGCGAGCTCGTGCACTACCTGCGCGAGGAGAACGTGCCCGGCTCCTTCCCCTATACCGCCGGAGTTTTCGCCTTCAAGCGTGAAGGCGAGGCACCGGCCCGCATGTTCGCCGGCGAGGGTGACCCCTTCCGCACGAACCGCCGCTTCCACCTCCTGGCATCCGGGCAGCCCGCGACACGCCTCTCCACCGCATTCGATTCGGTGACGCTCTACGGACGCGACCCGAACGAGGAGCCCGACGTCTACGGGAAGGTCGGCACCTCCGGCGTCTCCATCGCGACCCTGGACGACATGAAGGTCCTCTACTCCGGCTTCGACCTGTGCGATCCGGCCACCTCGGTCTCCATGACCATCAATGGTCCGGCGCCGACGATCCTCGCGATGTTCATGAACACGGCGATCGATCAGCGGATCGATGCCTTCCGCGATCTCGAGGGGCGCGAGCCGACCCCCGAGGAGGCAGCGGACATCCGGTGCTGGGTGCTGGCCAACGTCCGCGGCACCGTCCAGGCCGACATCCTCAAGGAGGACCAGGGTCAGAACACCTGCATCTTCTCCACGGAGTTCGCCATCCGCTGCATGGGCGATGTCCAGCAGTGGTTCATCGACCAGAGCGTCCGCAACTTCTACTCGGTCTCGATCTCCGGCTACCACATCGCAGAGGCCGGGGCGAACCCCATCTCCCAGCTCGCGTTCACGCTTGCCAACGGATTCACTTACGTCGAGGCCTACCGCGCACGTGGCATGGCTGTCGACGACTTTGCACAGAACTTCTCGTTCTTCTTCTCCAACGGAATCGACGCCGAGTACACGGTCCTCGGCCGGGTGGCTCGGCGGATCTGGGCGATCGCCATGCGTGATATCTACGGTGCTGACGATCGGGCGCAGAAGCTCAAGTACCACATTCAGACCTCCGGTCGTTCCCTGCACGCGCAGGAGATGGACTTCAACGACATCCGCACGACGCTACAGGCCTTGTGCGCCATCAACGACAACTGCAACTCGCTGCACACAAATGCCTACGACGAGGCGGTGACCACGCCGAGCGCCCAGTCCGTGCGTCGGGCGCTGGCCATCCAGATGATCATCGATCAGGAGTGGGGGCTGACGAAGAACGAGAACCCGCTGCAGGGGTCCTACATCGTCGACGAACTCACGGCGCTGGTCGAAGAGGCGGTGCTCACCGAGTTCGAGCGCATCTCCGACCGCGGCGGCGTGCTCGGCGCTATGGAGACCGGCTACCAGCGCGGACGCATCCAGGACGAGTCGATGCTGTACGAACACCGTAAGCACGACGGGTCCCTGCCCATCGTCGGCGTCAACACCTTCCTGAATCCCGATGGTGCTGGCGAGCAGCACACCCTCGAACTGGCTCGGGCCAGCGAGGAGGAGAAGCGCTCTCAGGTCGAGCGCCTCCAGGTCTTCCACGATGCCCACCGCGAAGAGGCGGAACCGGCACTCGCCAAACTCAAGGACGTCGCATCATCGGGTGGCAACACTTTTGCCGCCCTAATGGAGGCCGTCCGAGTATGCTCGCTCGGTCAGATCACCTCGACGTTCTTCGAGGTCGGCGGGCAGTACCGGCGCAATGTCTGAACCGACTGAGCGCCGCGACGGGAGGATGCAGTGACGATCGGCCGCACGCTCGATAGTGACCCCATAGAGGAAGCGCGTCGCCAGTGGCTGGCCCACGGCTGGACGGAGGCTGCTGACGGGATGGCGGCCGTGACGTCGAT
>CAIVQM010000226.1 GCA_903908025.1 uncultured bacterium | reverse complement strand
GTCGAAGTCGACGCTCCAGCCCGGAGGCTTGGCCTCGGGGCTCCAGTCGCGCAGGTAGGGCAGTCCGTGGGTGAGGAACCCCGAGCCGATCACCAGGACGCCGTGGTCGCGAAGGGGCCGCAGACGAATCCCGAGCTCGAGCAGCCGCTCGGGATCGGACGTGGGCAGCGACAGCTGCAGCACGGGGATATCCGCATCGGGGTACATCACTCTCAGCGGAACCCAGGCACCATGGTCTAGACCGCGCGAGGCGTGCTGATGCACGCGCTCGCCATTCGGCAGGACCGAGGCCACGAGGGCGGCGAGGTCCGAGGCGTCAGGGGTCGGGTACGTCATCGAGGAGAACTTCTGGTCGAAGCCGCCGAAGTCGTAGATCAGGGGGGTGGCGGCAGCCGTCGCCGACAGACTGATCGGGGCGGACTCCCAGTGGGCGGAGACGATGAGGATCGCCCGCGGCCGCGGCAGCCGGCCGGCCCAGCCGGAGAGCTGCTCCGTCCACAGCGGATCATCGAGCAGGGGCGGTGCGCCATGACCGAGGAACAGGGCGGGCAGGGGTCCGTCAGCGGGGGTCCAGTCATCCACCCCCCGAGTATGTGCGTGAACTAGTTGAACTGTCAATTACGTCCCGCGCGTCGATTGGCGGCCCGGCGGCGATTCCGACACGCTGTCGCCATGACTCTCGGTACCGACGAACGCGCTCCCGCCCCCACCCGCCGCACCGCCGGCCGGCGCGCCGTCTGGCTCGCCATCGTCATCGCCATCGGCTGGCTGGTCATCGGCAGTGCGGTCGGCCCGCTCAGCGGAAAGCTGAGCGAGGTCCAGACCAACGACAACGCCTCCTTCCTGCCCGCTTCGGCAGAGTCGACCGTCGTCGCCAAGCAGGCCGAAGCCTTCGCCGACCAGCAGTCGCTGCCCGGCCTCATCGTCATCACCCGCCCCGACGGCGCTGCCCTCACGGCCGACGACCTGGCCGCCTCGGCTGCCTTCGCAGCCCAGATCCCCACGCTCGCGGTCGGCGACAAGACCATCGCCGACTACGTCGACCCCGGTCCGATCGTGCCCATCCCGTCGCAGGACGGGAAGGCCGTCCTCATCGCCGTTCCCCTCAATGCCGACAAGGCACAGGAGAAGGTCGACGGCGACCTCGTCCTGAGCAACGTGACTGCGTCACTGCGCGATGCCGCGGTGAATGTCACGGGGCTCACCGTCAACGTCACCGGGCCCGTCGGAATCCTCACCGACCTGATCAGCGTGTTCGGCGCGATCGACACCACCCTGCTGGGCGCCACCGCACTCATCGTCGCGATCATCCTCATCTTCGTCTACCGAAGCCCGTTCCTGTGGCTGATCCCGTTGGTCAGCGCGGGCATGGCTCTCTCGGTGGCAAGCGCGATCGTCTACATCCTCGCGAAGAACGAGGTACTCGTCCTCAACGGTCAAAGCCAGGGCATCCTGACGGTCCTCGTCTTCGGTGCGGGGACCGACTACGCCCTGCTCATGGTTGCGCGATATCGAGAGGAACTGCATCACCACGCCCTGCACACCGACGCGATGAAGGCGGCGTGGCGTGGCGTCGTCGAGCCCATCGTCGCGAGCGCCGCCACCGTCATCATCGGCCTGCTGTGCCTGCTGCTCAGTCAGCTCAACTCCAACCGCTCGCTTGGCCCCGTGGGAGCCGCCGGCATCATCGGTGCACTCGTCGTCATGCTCACGTTCCTGCCGGCGCTCCTGGTCATTCCCAGCATCGTGCTGCCGATCCTCGCGTTCCTCGTCCCGACGGTTATCGGGCTGGGACTCAGCTTCGTCGTCGATGTCCCCGTCGGTCCGTTCGCCGCTGTCGGTGGAGTGCTCGCACTCGTCACGATCATGGGCTGGATTGTCTTCGGCATCATGCGCATCCGTCGCCCTGAGTGGGGTCCGTTCTCCCGCGCGAAGTTCCCGCCGGGTCGGTGGGCCTTCTGGCCCAAGGTCCCGCGTGAGGGCGAGGAGGACGAGCGTCTCTCCGGGCTCTGGTCACGCCTCGCCGGCCGCATCGGCAAGCATCCCCGGCAGACGTGGGTCGTCACGGCCATCGCCATGCTCATCCTCGCCGCCTTCACCTTCACCCTCAAGGCCGACGGCATCACCACCACCGAGGCCTTCGTCGAGCGCACGGACTCCGTCATCGGGCAGGACGAGCTGGCTGCGCACTTCCCCGGTGGACTCGGCACCCCGGCGATCATCATCGCCAACGAGGCGCAGGCCGAAGCCGTCACGAATGCCGCTGCCGGTACACCCGGCGTGGCGGATGTCATCCCGTACACCGGAATCCCCGCAGGCGTCCCGGGCGCCGACCAGGCACCCATCAAGGTCGTCGACGGGCGCGTGCAGCTGCAGGTGACCCTTGCCGATGCCGCCGACAGCCCGCAGGCCATCGAGGTGATCAGCCTGCTGCGCACCAACGTGCATGCAGTGGAAGGCGCCGATGCACTCGTGGGGGGTCAGACGGCCTCGCAGCTCGACGTCGACGAGGCGTCGCTGCACGACCGCAACCTGATCATCCCCGTCGTGCTGCTCGTGATCTTCGGCATCCTGATGCTGCTGCTGCGATCCATCGCGGCACCCCTGCTGCTCATCG
>CAIVQM010000225.1 GCA_903908025.1 uncultured bacterium | reverse complement strand
GCCCGACGCCGTGGCGGGCAAGCCCGAGCCACCGCTGCTGCTGGCCGCGATTGCCCGGACCGCCTCATCGCGGCCCCTGATGATCGGTGACCGGCTCGATACCGACATCGCGGCCGGGTCGCGTGTCGGCATCCCGAGTCTGCTGGTCTTCACCGGCGTCACGACCCTGGCCGAGCTGCTCACGGCGATCCCCGAGGAGCGACCCGCATTCCTCGGCGCCGATCTTGGGGTCCTGCTCACCTCCTACCCGGCGGTCGACGCGGGTCCCGAGGAGGCGACGTGCGGCGAATCCATCGCTGAGAGCATCGAGGGGTGCCTGGAGCTGCACATCGGCCCCGACCCCTGGGATGCCGTGCGGGCGGCGGCTGCACTGTCGTGGGCGAGCATCGATGAGGGTCAGCCACTGGAGTGCGACGACGCGCTCGACCGACTGGCTGCCGCACTCGGCTGAGCCGGGTCGAGACGGGTACGGTTGGCCTGCCGCGGCGACGTGCTCGCCGGCGGGGACCCGAAGGAGCGGATCGTGCTGGATGACCTGCGTAGCTACCTCCAGATGGCCTCCGGGCTGACGGAGGCAACCACCGCTAAGGCGAAGGAGGTCGTTATCGGCCTGCTGTCCCAGGGGATGTCCCTCTCGGCGAAGGCCATGCCCGCCCCGGAGATGATGGGTCAGGTGCAGGAACTGGCCGATGATCTCGTCAGCACGAGCCGCAACAACCGCGAGATGCTCGTCGGCATGATCCGCGCAGAGGTTGACCGCGCGGTTGGCCGGATGGGCTTCGTTCGCGAGGACGAGCTCGCCGCCCTGCGCCGGCATGTGCAGCGGCTCGAGAAGCAGCTGGCCGACCTTGAGACGGCCACTGCTGCGGCAGCGTCGACGGCCCCCGCGCCGCCGGCCCAGACGTACCCAGCGCAGCCCGCGCCCACACCAGCTGATGTGCCCGCCGAATCGGTGCCGGCCGCCCCGGCCGATGCAGCGGTGCCGCCGGCCGAAGCTGTCGAGGAGCCGGTGAAGAAGAAGAAGAAGAAGATCATCGTCGACGAGTCGGCCGGCGCATGAGCGACCTGCCCGGCCCACCCGACAGCGTCGACGTCGAGACCGTGCTCGAGGACGACGAGGTGCTGCTACTCGAGGAGGTCGAGGATCAGGACCTGGTCCTCGCCGTCTGGGAGCCGACCGGTGAGCACCGCGTGGATGCCGCGCTCGACCTGCTCGCACAGTTGGATCCGGACGATGTCCACCAGCATGCCGCGGTGTTCGATCAGGTCCACCAGCAGCTCCGCGCGACCCTGACTGATCTCGACACTCCGTCCGGATCCTGACTCGCGGGAGGGGCACTGTGGCCCGTCGACGGCTCGACGCCGAGCTCGTCCGGCGAGGCCTGGCGAGGTCGCGTGAGCACGCCCGCGAGTTGATCGATGCGGGCTCGGTGCGCGTGCGCGGTGGAGTGGCAACGAAGTCGGCGACCCAGGTGGAGGAGGCCGACCCGATCGTCGTGTCCGAGGGTGAGTCCGGCGACGGCTACGTCTCACGCGGCGCCCACAAGCTCATCGGGGCCCTCGAGGCCTTCGCTGATGTCGCAGTCGAGGGCCGCGATTGCCTCGATGCCGGGGCATCGACCGGAGGATTCACGCAGGTGCTGCTGCAGCGCGGCGCCGCACGCGTCCTGGCCGTCGACGTCGGTTACGGGCAACTGGCCTGGTCGCTGCGCACCGATCCGCGGGTGACGGTGATCGAGCGCACCAATGTCCGCTCGATCACGGCGCCCGATCTGCCGTGGCGGCCGTCCCTTGTCGTAGCTGACCTGTCGTTCATCCCGCTCGAGCTGGTGCTGCCGGCGCTCGCGGAGGTCGCGACACCGGACGCGGACTTCGTCCTCATGGTCAAGCCCCAGTTCGAGGTGGGACGCGCAGCCGTCGGCGATGGCGTCGTGCGCGACCCCTCGCTGCGGGTGTCGGCCGTACTGGGGGTGGCGCGGGCGGCCATGGGTCTGGGGCTCACGGTGGTCGATGTGGCGCCGAGCCCGTTGCCGGGACCGAGCGGAAACGTCGAGTACTTCCTCTGGTTGGGGCGAGCAGCAGGCAGGATGGGGGTGGACGGGCGCATCGGGCTGTCCGACGACACCCTGGACCGGGCCATCGCCCGGGCCGTGACGGAGGGACCGCAATGACCGACGACGCAGCCACGCGGCGCGTGCTGCTCGTGGTGAATCCGCGTAGCTCGCACGCGCGTGCGGTGCTGTCATCCGTCGTCGATGCCCTCACGAGTGCGGGGGTCGAGGTAGTGGTCACGGACGAGGATCGCGATGCCCTGGCCGAGCACAGCGATGTCGAGCTGGCACCGGGTGTGCATGTTGTCGCGTCTGATGAGCATGCAGCCGATGGTGCCGACGTCGTGGTCGTCCTCGGCGGCGACGGAACCGTCCTGCGGGCCGCTGAGCGGGCCCGTGCCAGTGAGACGCCTCTGTTCGGGGTGAACCTTGGGCACGTGGGGTTCCTCGCCGAGTCCGAGCCGGAGGACCTCAGCGCGGTGGTGAACGCCATCCTGCACCGGCGCTGGGTTGTCGAGGAGCGCATGACCCTCGACATCCGGGTGCTCGTGGGCGGTGAGGTCGTCCACGCGACGTGGGCATTGAACGAGATGGCGATGGAGAAGCGGGCCCGTGAGCGCATGATCGACGTCATGGTCGAGGTCGACGGCCGCCCGTTGTCACGCTGGGGCTGTGATGGTGTCGTCTGCGCCACCCCCACCGGCTCGACGGCCTACGCCTTCTCGGCCGGCGGCCCCGTGGTGTGGCCGGAGGTCTCGGCGATGCTCGTCGTGCCGCTGAGTGCCCACGCCCTGTTCGCCCGTCCGCTGGTGGTGTCCCCGACAAGCGTCGTCGCGTTCGATGTCGACGAGCACTCCGTTGCGGTCCTGTCAGCCGACGGGCGTCGCATCGTCGACGTGGCCCCGGGCAGCAGGATCGAGGTGCGACAGGACCCGCGACCGATCCGATTCGCGCGCCTGGCGATGGCACCCTTCACCGACCGGCTGGTCGCCAAGTTCGAACGGCCCGTCAGCGGCTGGCGCTCGCGCGGCCCGGAGAGCGGATGATCCAGGAGCTTCGGATCCGGTCGCTCGGGGTCATCGACGAGGCCGTGGTTCCCTTCGCGCCCGGCTTCACGGTGCTCACCGGTGAGACCGGTGCGGGCAAGACGATGGTGCTGTCCGGTTTGGGGCTGATCACGGGTCAGAAGGCCGATGCCGGGCAGGTGCGCTCCGGGGCCGATCATGCGGAGGTCGACGGCGCGTGGCTGCTGTCATCGGCGGAGGCGGCGCCGGTCCTCGCCAGACTCGCCGAAGCGGGTGCGGAGCCCGAGCAGGACGGCGACGCGTGGCTCCTGCTTCTGGGCCGCACCGTCGCAGCTGGTGGCCGCAGCCGTGCCTTCGCATGCGGCCGCACGGTGCCGGCCGGGACACTCGGCGAGGTCAGTGAGCAGCTCATCGCCGTCCATGGGCAGGCCGACCAGCTGCTGCTGCGTGAGCCCCGCCGCCAGCGCGAGCTCCTCGACCTCTTCGCTGGCCCCGATCTGGTGGCGATCCAGTCCGGCTACGGCGATGACTTCGTGGCGTGGCGGTCGGCCGAGCGTGATCTGCGCGAGCTGGTGACCCATCGACAGGACCGTGAGCGAGAGGCGGCGCTGCTGCGCCATGGGATCGAGGAGATCGCTGCCGTCGCGCCGGTGCCGGGCGAGGACGAGGCGCTCAAGGCCCAGGCAGGCGTTCTGGCCCATGCGACCGATCTGCTCGCCGAGGTCGGCGCGGCACATGCCGACCTGGTCGGCGGCGACGGGTCCGACGCGACGAGCGTTGCGGACCTGCTTGCCCAGGCGAAGCGATCCCTGGACCGGGCCCACGGCCTCGACGCCACCCTGGCTCCGGTCCTTGCTCAGATCGATGCCCTCGCCGAAGCGGTTGCTCTGACGGCGGGCGAGCTGGCCCAGTACGCACGCGATGTCGATGCCGACCCGCATCGGCAGACGCAGGTGGAGGATCGCCGTCAGCTCATCAGCGGGCTGAAGCGGCGCTACGGCCCCGAGCTCGATGACGTCCTTGCCTGGTGGGCGGCCGCCGACGAGACCGTGACGGCCGCTGACGGTGCTGATGGCCGGATCGCCGAGCTGACCGCGGAGGTCGCGGGGCTGAAGGCTCGCGTTGTCGAGGGTGCCGGAGCCCTGACGGCCGCACGGGTCGATGCGGCCCACCGGTTCGGCGCCGCCGTCACGGCTGAACTCCATGACCTGGCGATGGCGGACGCCATCATCGCCGTCGAGGTGCATACGGCCGCCGACCCGGAGCAGTTCACCCCCGACGGGGCCGACGCGGTGGCCATGGTGCTGACCCCCCATGCGGGCAGCGACCCGCGGCCGCTGGGCAAGGGCGCATCGGGCGGCGAACTGTCGCGCATCATGCTGGCGATCGAAGTCGTGCTGGCCGGGGTCAACAGCATTCCGACGTTCGTCTTCGACGAGGTCGACGCGGGAATCGGCGGGAAGGTCGCGGTGGAGGTGGGCCGTCGGCTGGCCCGGCTGGCGCGGTCCGCCCAGGTGATCGTCGTGACGCACCTGCCGCAGGTGGCGGCCTTCGCCGACAGCCACGTGGTCGTCACGAAGGACAGTGGGGGGCATGTCACCGCTGCGAGTGTGCGTGCTGTCGAGGGCCCGGACCGGGTCCGCGAGCTCGTCCGGATGCTGTCCGGG
>CAIVQM010000224.1 GCA_903908025.1 uncultured bacterium | reverse complement strand
ACGTCGATGTCGAGACCCGGACCGTGACGGTGGGGGCTCCCGAACTGCTCGATGTCGATGTGATCGAGGGCATCCGGCCCATCTGGGCAGGCGCAGCGATCGGCGCTGAGCCCATCGACGTGTTCGCGCAGGTGCGTGCGCATGGCACGCCGGTGCTGGCCCGAGCGCGACTGATGGGGGATCGCGTCATGGTCGATCTGCGTGAGCCGATCCGCGGGCTCGCGCGCGGACAGGCCGTGGTGCTGTACGACGGGACGCGTGTCGTGGGCTCCGCAACGGTCGACGCGACCCATCGGGTCACGCGCGCATGACCCTGCCCTGGAGCGCGGCAACGGCGACGTCCATCGGTTCCCTGCCCGGAACGTCGGCGTTGGAGGCCACCCGCATCGTTGTTGGCGAGCTGCCTGATTTCGTGCATGTCGTCGAACTGCCTGCGCGTGGCCCGGGCGCCGACATGATCGGACGCACCGGCGCGATGATCGCGCAGGTCTCGTCCGGCATGGGGCTCGAGACGACCCCTGATGGCTGGCGTTTCACGGCCGGGATCGGCCGCGAGATGCGTCGAGCGTCGTCGTTCCTCGGCGAGGACCTCGATGCCCTCGAGGATGTCGCGGTCGACTACAGCGGTCCGGTCAAGTGTCAGGTCGTCGGCCCGTGGACCATGGCGGCGTCGGTCGAACTGCAGACGGGGGAGCGCGCGTTGCGCGATCCGGCAGCCGCCTGGGATATGGCCCAGGCCCTCGGTGAAGCCGTGCGCACGCACGTGGCCGATCTGCGACGCCGGCTGCCCCGCGCTTCCGCTGTCGTCGTCCAGTTCGATGAGCCCACGCTGCCCGCGATCCTCGAAGGCCGGATCGGCACGGCCAGCGGCCTGTCGTCCTACCGGGCCGTCGACCCGCAGGTTGCCGAGAGGCTGCTGCGGCATGTGCTCGTCAGCGCCACGGAGGCCGGTGCGATCGCGGGCATGCACTGCTGCGCCGACGATGCTCCGGTCGACCTGTTCCGCACTTCCGGAGCGGCGTTCGTCAGCGTTGACATCACCCGCATGGGCGATGCACACGAGGATCAGCTCGGGCAGGCCCTGGATGCCGGCATGGGCATCCTCGTCGGCACGATTCCGTCGACAGGGGCCGGACGGATCGGGGACACCGAGGCAAGCGCGCCGCTGCGGGCGCTGCTGCACCGGCTGGGCCTGGAGGATGCGCACTGGCTCGATCAGGTTGCGGTGACGCCGACGTGCGGGCTCGCCGCGGCGAGCCCCGACTGGACACGCACGGCGCTGGGTGCCTGTCGCGGGGTGGGCCGCGTCCTCCGCAACGATGAGCGGGATGGCGGCGCGGACGCCGACTGACTCAGGCTGCAGGTCCGAGGGCTCGCGGCGCGCGGAAGCCCAGGACCATCGTGACGAGGATGGTGAGACACCCGGCGGCGATGGTGATCCACTCGACGGACACGACGTCGGCGAGCGGCCCGAACACCAGCATGCCGATCGGCATAGCGAGCGCGAGGACGATTCCCTGCACGCCGAACACGCGTCCCTGCATCGCCGGTTCGACCTGCTCCTGGAAGAGGGTCGTGGCCGTCGTCGAGAAGAGAGCGACGGCGCCACCCAGAAGCAGCATGAACGCGAGATAGAGGGCGAACACCCCGGACCAGCCGAGGACACTGCCGGACATGCCGAGGGCAATCGACAGCAGTCCGAAGGCGTATGACGAGGCCATCAGCATGCGCATGCGGTCGCGCCAGCCTCCCCAGGCGGCGATGAGCGCCCCGCCCACCAGCATTCCGACGCCGAACGCCAGTTCATTCACCGTCAGCTTCCACACTTCCTCGCCGAAGGTTCGGACGACCATGAGCGGGCTGAGGTAGCCGGGAGGTGCCATCAGGAAGAAGACGAGTGCGAAGTAGAGGAGGACGCGAAGGATGACCGCATGGTGCCGGACGTATGCGAATCCGGACCGCATGTCAGCGAGATAGCCGGCCGCGCGATCGGTTCGCACGATGGTTGCGACGGGGATGAGGGCGACCAGTCCGATGCCGATCGCGGCCGTGCCCACGTCGACCATCAGGACGGCCTGCAGCCCCAGCCAGGCGAACAGGGCCGCGGCAACGGCGGGGGCAAGGATGGTCATGGCCGACTGGATGCTCATATTGATGCCGTTCACGCGCATCAGCCGGTCCGCCGGCACGATCTGGGGGAGCAGCGCTCCCACCGCCGGCATCTGAATGCCCGCACCCAGTGATCGAATCGCCAGCGTCAGGTAGACCGGCCAGAGTCCACTCAAGCCCTGCCAGAGCAGCACGGCGAGTGCGAGCGTGGTCACGGCGATGGTGGCGTCGGCGCCGATAAGCAGGAACTTCCGGTTGTATCGATCAGCCCACACCCCGCCGAAGACCGATGCGACTGCCTGAGGGAGGAAGCCGAAGGCGGTTGCGAGCGCAAGCACTGTTCCGGATTGAGTCTCGAGGGTCAGGTACCACAGGATCGCGTACTGCACGAGGGAAGAACCGAACAGCGAGACAGTCTGTCCCCCGAGGAACAGGACGACGTGGCGCACCCAGTGCGGCGAGGCGGCGACGTCGTCGGCTCCGGCTGCGGAACTGGTGGGCACGGCTCCAGTCAAGCATTTCCTGCCGGGCGTCTGTGCGCGCGTCGGTGTCCTGCGGCACGATGGACCCATGTCGTCGTCGCGAGACCCGGGTCCGAGCGCTACGGGTCCTGCGCGCGCACGGTGGACCGAGCTCGTCGACCTGATCAACTCCGCGCGGGTCGCGTACTACGACCGTGACGACCCGACCATCGGCGATGACGAGTATGACCGCCTGTTCGCCGAACTGAGTGCGCTCGAGCGTGCGCACCCCGAACTCCAGAGCGGTGATTCGCCCACGGTCCTCGTCGGCGGTGAGGCATCCGGCGCCTTCGACAAGGTCGACCACCTGCAGCCCATGTTCTCGCTGGACAACGTCTTCAGCGCCGATGAACTCGTCGAGTGGCTGGACCGGCTCGTCAAGGATCTTGGGGCGGCTCCGTCGATCCTGTGTGAGCAGAAGTTCGACGGCCTGGCTGTCGACCTCATCTACACAGGGGGAGTCCTCACGCGGCTCGCTACCCGAGGGGATGGCAAGCGTGGTGAGGATGTCACTTTCAACGCGCAGTTCATCCCATCAATCCCGAAGGAGCTGACGGGCGCCGCGATCCCCGATCTTCTGGAAGTCCGGGGAGAGCTGTACATCCCGGTGGCGGACTTCGACCGCATCAACTCCGAGAACCTAGACGCCGGCCTCAAGGCATTCAAGAATCCACGGAATACGGCGGCTGGTTCGGTGCGTCAGCGCATT
>CAIVQM010000223.1 GCA_903908025.1 uncultured bacterium | reverse complement strand
CCTCCCTATCGGCCTGGCGGCCGCCCTCTCGCTGGCCCTCCTCAACGGCTACGTCATCACCCGGCTGTCCCGCAGCGGGTTCAAGACCGCGTCCTTCATCGTGACGCTGGCAGGGTTCCTCGCCTACCCCGCCCTAGCCATTCTGGTCCTGCCAAACGCCGCCGCGCCCACACCAACCTACATCGGTGCGCTTGGCCGCCAGGCAGTCCCTGGGATCGTTGCGACCCCGCTGATCCTCATTGCCGCTGCGGTGGGCATCTTCTCCATGATTAGGTCGGTTCGCTCCGGTCGTCGATCCCGGGGCGCCGCCGCACCGGGCATCATCGTGATCGGCGTACTCCTGATCCCGCTTCTCCTGCTGAGCACCTCTAAGGGGATCCCCTGGATGCTGGTGGTCTGCGTGGCAGCTGTCGGCATTCTGGAGGTCGTCACGCAGATGACCGTGTTCGGACGTCATGCGTACGCAATTGGCGGGAACCGACAAGACGCCCGGATGTCCGGAGTCAACATCGCGCGCACGATCAAGATCGGGTTCCTCATCATGGGGCTCGTGTACTTCCTCGACGGCGTGCTGTACCTGGCTCGCCTCGACGCAGCCTCGCCCCTGATCGGCCGTGGCCTCGAACTCCGTTCGATCGCCGCAGCGGCGATCGGTGGCGTAAGTCTCGCCGGTGGCCGCGGGCGACCGTACCAAGCGCTGCTGGGCGCCTTCGTCATCGTCGGGTTGGCCAACGGCTTCAACCTGCTGAACCTGCCAACGCTCTGGCAGGACGTTGTGACGGGCCTCGTCCTGGTGTCCGCTGTCTGGTTCGACGTCGCAGTCCGCAATCGGGTGAACAAGATTGTCGTTGAGTGACGGGGAGGCCGGCGTGCCGGCCCCCATCGGACTTGGCAACTGGGACGGGCGCCAGGTTGGGCGCCCGTTCATTCTGGGGCTCGACGGGTCCTATTGGATGTTCTACTCCGGCAGCGACCTCTGGGGGGAGTGGAAAATAGGGGTCGCCACGTCGGTGGACGGCATCAAGTGGGATCGCCTGGACGCAGACGCGGTCCTCGTGCCGCCGGCCTCCCGGCTCATGGGCGGAGGCTGGCACAGCTACGAGAGTCCATGGGCTGGCCTGACCGCAGATGGCTTCCGGCTCTTCGCCTGCGCCACGGGGGACCTGCCCCTGTCGGCGATCGTCTCTTTCGCCTCACCCGATGGCGTCACTTGGACCAACCCCGTAACCGAGCTGGTGGCGCCGCCAATCAGCGCCGAGGGCGTCTTCCAGTTCCGTGACCCCTGGATCGTCGAAGCAGATGGCCGAGACTCGCTGTTTGCAACAGTGGTTCACACGACGGCCAACGAGCGCGTATCAGCGATCGTGCGCTATGTCCGCGGCGAAGACGGCACGTGGATCGACACCGGCCTGTCGATCACCGACCCCGATGGGGGTCTCATCAGCCTGCCCGACGTGCTGCGAACAGAGCACGGATGGACCCTGTGGTGCTCCTCGTTCGTCGATGGCCGCTACCGGATCCTGGTTGCCTACTCGCCAGATCTTGTCACGTGGTCCGTCCCCAAAGAGATCATCGCCGGGGACCAAGACTCGCCCTATGAGACGCAAGGCGTGTTTGGGCCGATGGTGATCCACGGTGAGGACGGGTACCGGATGTGGCACCTGACCTCGAGTCGAACCAGCGATGGCTTCTCGGTTGCGGTGCGCCTGCGGCGGTCGGACGATGGCGAGGACTGGGCCGTGGTCGCCAAGCGGCCGGTCTTCACCCCCAGCCCGGGAGTCCCTGTCCGACCCTGGTGACCGCCCGGCACAGGTGTCGGACCGGAATGGGGCTCGGCGTCGCCAAGTAGCACTCTCGGGGGCCTCGTGGCCCGCACGCCTGAGGCGCGGCCTCAGTTGCCGCGTCGAACGATCGATCTGGTGTCAGCAACGGCCATCGACCGAAACTGGAGGAAACCGCATGCCTCAGCCGCTCGACATCCTGGGCTTCTCCCACATCGGCTTCGCCGTCGAGAGCGTGGAGGAATTCGCGGAGACCTGGGGCGCGGCCCTCGGGATCCCGACGTGGCACACGTACGAGGCAGCCTCGTCGGGCGGCATCCAGCTCCACGGCTCCGACTCGGGACCCGTGGTTGTCCAGGTTGCCTTCGCACGGCTCGGTGGCACGTCGCTCGAGCTTATCCAGACCAAGGTTGGCCGCACCCATCACCGCGAGCACGTTGAGCGTCGCGGCGCTGGTCTCCACCACATCGCCTTCTGGGTCCGCGACCTCGCCACCGAGTTGGCCAAGGCCCCCAGCCTTGGCTTGGAGGTCGTCACGTCGCCATCGAGGCTGCGTCCCGAGCTACGGGATCGTCCGGTGTCGGCGATCGTCCAGGAGCCGGGAAGCGTCGGCATCCCGGACTACTTCGCCTTCCTCGACACGGTCCGGGGCAGCTCGCACTTCGGCCTGGAGCTGCTCGACGCCAAGTTCGCCGAGGACTACCGGGCCATGAACGGACCGCACCCGTACTACCCCGGCGACCTGCCAACCTGACCGAGGAAAGCCCCGGAGGCGATGACCTGCGAGGTCAGGCCGGCTGTTCCTCGGGAGCGCGCCGGAACGGAGGCTGCAGGACACCCTCGTCGGTCACGTACGCGCGCACCAGGTCGGCTGGCGTGATGTCATCAAGCGGCACAAGTGCGTCCGTGGACGCCGGCACCACGTCGCCCGCTGCTTGCAACAGTTCAACGCCCGCCCGGAGAGGCACCACAAAACCCGAACCGTCCGCCGTCGTGCTATCGACGGCAGCCATCGGCGCACAGACGTATAGCGGAACGCCGTGGCGGGCGGCGAGAGCGGCGAGTGGATAAGTCCCCGTCGCATTGACGAAGTCCCCGTTGATGGCGATCCGCTCCGCCCCGACGAACACGGCGTCCACTCGCCGTTCGCGCAGCAGCCAGCCGACGGCGCCATCGGCTATGACGGTGAACTGCACGTGCGCCGCCCGAAGCTCAAGAGCCGCCAGGCGTGCACCTGCAAGTGCCGGGCGCGTCTCCGCCACCCACGCGTGGACTGGGCGCCCGGCGGCTGCCATGACCAGCATCACGCCCATCGCCGTGCCGACGGGCCCTCCCGAGAGTGGTCCTGTGGCATCAATCGTGAGGATCTCAAGGGGCCGTCCCTCGGGCTGTGCAACAAGGCCCGCGCCATCGCGGACGAGCCGGCTCAGGCCGTGGTTCACCTCCATGGCGATGGCATCCGCGACCATGCGAACGGCCAGGGCGATTTCGGCCCCATCAGCTGGCTCGACGAACGCTCGAAACGCCGCCAGGCAGCGTTCAACAGCAACAGCCACGGCCGCGCTGTCCGGTCGGGCCTCCCGGAGCGACTCGCCGGTCCGGGTGATCTCCATGTAGCGGATGTAGGGGGTGCCGACTGCGTTGCGAGCCGCCGTGAGTGCCATGGCGTATGCGGCCAACTCGCCAAGAACGGGACCACCGCGCACGGAGAGGTTGCGCATGCACTCGGCCACATCGCCGCCGGTGCGGCACTCGATCTCGAGGACCGAGCCGGGGAGTTGCCTCTGGTCCAGGACCATCACACTTCCGGCATCGAGGCGGTACGGACGCCGGAAGATGCCCCCTGAGAGGGCGCCTAGCGCTGCGGATGTGCCGGCCGATGCCGTACCCAGTCCAAGCAACTGGGACGTCAGTGTGGCTGCGTCCCGCTGCACCGCCGACGCCGTACCGAGGACGGAGCCAGCCGCCTGGACAGCTTCTCGCGAGATGGCGCGGAAGAAGCGACGCCGACCCTGGTCGGGACCAATCTCCCCGGGTGCCAGCGCGCGACGTTTGGAGTCATCCGCGCCGCTCATCGGACGACCCCCATCCGGCCACGAGCCAGCGGATGGCCGACGCTTTGACAGAGCTGCGGGCACTCACCCGGTCGCGCCTGCCTGCGACGGAATTGAGTTGCATGATCCTGTCCTCAGTGGGTGCATGGCCGTCGGAGGACCGCGACGGGCGTCGGGGGTGGCGCCACGGATCCGTCTGGCGTTTCGGGCAGTGTTGTGGCGGCAACCGTCACAGCGCTCCCGTCGCCAGCGCATACATTGTATACACTGTCCCGTGTCGAGGCTTGAAGGTTAACGGCATTGCTGTGGCGTCGCTGCGGAAGCTCCCGCCAAGCATCAGAGTCAAAGTCCCCTGGCGGCAGTTCATCGGCAGCCGCTGGCGGGGTTCGAAGCCCGACGACGAGTTCTGGCGCTCTCTCGACGTCACACCCGACAGCAAAGGCCTCTGCCAGTTCGGAGCGCACGCATGACGAAGGCAACGTTTCTCGCACGTCGGGGGCGCACGGTCGTCGACGCACTCATTGCGACGATTGACGCGAACGCGATTCTCCTGAGCGAGATCGACGGAGCCATCGGCGACGGCGATCACGGCGTGAACATGCGCAAAGGTTTCACACGAGCCGGTCAGCGGTTCACCGTGGAGACGGATCTCGCGGGCGGTCTCGACGTCCTCGGCGACACGCTCCTCACGGAGATCGGTGGATCGATGGGGCCGCTCTACGGCACCTTCTTTGAGGAGATGGCCCGAACGGCGCTGGGGCACCCTGAGATTGATGCCGACCTCTTCGGACGAATGCTCGACGCCGGGACTGACGCAATCCTCGATGTGGGCGGCGCCGGTCTCGGCGACAAGACACTGGTCGACGTGCTGCTTCCGGCGCGGGAGGCGTACCACGCGAGTCTGGCCGGTGGCGGGGCTTTTGCCGACGCGCTCGAGAGCATGGCGAGGGCGGCGGATGAGGGCCGCGACTCGACCCGGGACCTCGTGGCCAAGGTGGGCCGCGCAAGCCGGCTGGGGGAGAGATCCCGAGGCGTGCTGGATGCGGGCGCCACGTCATGTGCCCTGCTGCTTGGCACGTTCGCGTCCTCGATCAGCGGTCTTCTGGAAGACATGGACGCCTGAGGCTACTCGAACGCGGGGCCAGTCCCGCCTGATCTGGTCCGCTCCATCGGGCGTTGTCCGTTGCGGCAGATCTTGGCTCTCGAGTTCCGCGGCAACCCACCCCTATGGCAGCAGCACGGTCTTGATGACGGAAAGGTCGTGCACCGTTCGCTCGAAGGCGGCAACACCCTCGGCAAGCGGGACAGCCAGGCTCACTAGGCGCTCCACGGGCACGGCCCCGGTCTCGATCAGCTCGATCGCGCGCATGATGCTGGCCTGAGTCATCCCGACGCTGGCGACGATGGTCAGCTGGTTCCACACAACCTTGAACTCGTCGATCTCCACGACACGCCCAGTGTTGCCCAACCAGACCATGGTGCCTCCGGGCCGGATGACGTTGACCGCGGTCGCGACCGTCGGCGTGATGCCGGCCGCCTCCACGCACACATCAACGCCTACGCCCGCCGTCACCTCGGCCACAGCTGTCCATGGATCGGTCGACGCGGGGTCAATCGCGAGGGTTGCTCCGAGCTCGATCGCCTTGGCCCTTCGCCCCGCATCTGGTTCCACGACCACGAGGTTTCGGGGGTGGTGAAGGGCAAGCAGGCAGACCGCGAGCAGTCCGATAGGCCCTCCTCCCACGACCGCCACGGAGTCCCCTGCCGCGATGGAGGCCCTGCTGACGCCCTTGACAACCACCGACAGTTGCTCGATGAGGGCCGCCTGCACAAACGACACGCCATCGGGGATTGGCACCGCGGACCGGGCCTTGATGCGGAGCAGTTCCGCGAAGGCGCCGGGCATATCGGCGCCGTAGACCAGGCGGCTCGTGCAGGCATCATAGGCGCCCGTCGAGCATGGCGGGCAACGCAGGCAAGAGAGCATCGGCGCCACGAAGATCCGGTCGCCGACCGCGACGCCGGTCACGCCAGGCCCAACAGCTGCCACCGTCCCGCATGTCTCGTGGCCCATGATCAGCGGCGGGACGCGCCGTCCGCCGTGGCCGGTGTAGCCATGCGTGTCGCTGCCGCAGATGCTCGTCGCGCCGACGCGCACCAGGATGTCGAACTCCTCGTCGAGAACAGGGTCCGGGACGTCGACGTACTCCAGCAGGCCGGGCGCCGTCAGCAAGATTGCCTTCATCGTGCCTCTCCTCTGATGCGAGGTGTTCCTATGCTTGGGGAGCGGACCGTGCCGAGTGCACCCTGCGCACAAGGTCGGTCAGCATCCCCTCGGCATCCGGCCCCGTCAGGAACGGGTAGCCCACGGTAATCACATCGGCACCGGCAACGGCGGCGGCAACGGCGTCCTCGGCGGAGGCCGTGGCAAACCCAATCGGGATATCCACCGCCAGGCGCAGCGATGGAACTAGGCGGAGGGTCTGGTCGGCGGCGGGATCCGCCACCCAAGAGTCGCCACCGTAATGGAGGTAGACGAGGTCAGCGCCCATGGCGACAACCTCGCGTGCCCGCGTGATCGGGTCCGCCGCCTCGTACAGGTCCACGGCGATCCGGACTCGTGCCTCGCGTCCGCCGGCGATGGCTTCTCGGATCGTTGCGTCAGAGGCCACGCCGCAGACGGACACGATCCGCGCCCCGTGGCCCGCAGCAGCGACGACGTACTTGCGGGCACCGTCGACGATCTTGATATCGGCGAAGATTG
>CAIVQM010000222.1 GCA_903908025.1 uncultured bacterium | reverse complement strand
TGCCGTCGGCGGCGGCGACACGAGCGGCTTCGGCGGTCTGGTTGAGCCGATCGTGCTTCCTGGTCCGTCGATGCGGCCGTTCGGCGGCTGGTTCGACGAGGTCTCCGACGAGATCGAGCTGTCCCTTGAGGCGCGCGGGCTCCCAGTGCACGAGGCGATCGAGAAGGTCGTCATCTACCGCGACGAGATCACCTACCACGTGCGCCGCGACCACCTCGTGGCGTTCGTCACTGCTCTGCGCGACGAGCCGGGCCTGCGGTTCGAGTTGTGCCTCGGGGTCAACGGCGTGCACTACCCGCACGAGACCGGCCGCGAGTTGCATGCCGTGTACCCGTTCCTGTCGATCACCCACAACCGGCGCGTTCGCGTCGAGGTGTCGGTGCCGGACGGCGATGCGCGCATTCCGTCGATCATGGCGGTCTACCCCACGAATGACTGGCACGAGCGAGAGACCTGGGACTTCTTCGGGATCGAGTTCACCGGCCACCCGTCGCTGACCCGGATCATGATGCCGGACGATTGGCCCGGCCATCCGCAGCGCAAGGACTACCCCCTGGGCGGCATCCCCGTCGAGTACAAGGGCGGCACCATCCCGCCCCCGGACCAGCGGAGGTCGTACAACTGATGTCGACCGAAAACACCACCTACTCGAGCGCCGATGCGCAGCCGGACGACATGGGCGATGCCTATGCGGGCTCGTACGCAACGACCGAGGGCCGCGTCTACAACGTCGGCGGCGGCGACTGGGACACCATCGCGGGCGCAGCGGACGGCACCAAGGACCGCATCGTCGTCAATATGGGTCCCCAGCACCCATCCACGCACGGTGTTCTGCGGCTGATTCTTGAACTCGACGGCGAGACCGTCACCGAGGCGCGGGCCGGCATCGGCTACCTGCACACCGGCATCGAGAAGAACATGGAGTTCCGCTCCTGGGTTCAGGGCGTCACATTCGTCACGCGCATGGACTACCTCACACCGATGTTCAACGAGACGGCCTACTGACTCGGCATCGAGAAGGCCCTCGACGTCACCGATCAGATCCCCGAGCGAGCCACGGTCATCCGCGTGATGATGATGGAGCTCAACCGCATCTCATCCCACCTGGTCGCTCTGGCCACGGGCGGCATGGAGCTCGGCGCCCTCACCGCCATGGAGTTCGGCTTCCGTGAGCGCGAGCTCGTCCTCGACATCTTCGAGATGGTCTCCGGCCTGCGCATGAACAGCGCCTACATCCGGCCCGGTGGAGTGTCCCAGGACCTGCCCGAAGATGGCGTCCAGATGATCCGCGACACCATCCCGCTACTGCGTCGCCGACTCAAGGACACGGCCGACCTGCTCGTCGGCAGTTCGATCTGGATGGGTCGCACCGTCGGCGTCGGCTACCTCGACCTCACCGGCTGCATGGCCCTCGGCATCACGGGCCCGGTCCTGCGGGCCACCGGCCTGCCGCACGATCTGCGCAAGAGCCAGCCGTACTGCGGCTACGAGAACTACGAGTTCGACGTGTGCACCGAGACCACCAGTGATGTGTACGGGCGCTTCCTCATCCGTATCAACGAGATGGAGCAGTCCCTGCGCATCGTCGAGCAGTGCCTCGACCGCATCAAGCCCGGTCTGGTCATGATCGCCGACAAGAAGATCGCGTGGCCGTCGAAACTGTCGATCGGCAGCGACGGTCAGGGCAACTCTCCTGAGCACATCAAGGAGATCATGTCGGAGTCGATGGAGGCACTCATCCATCACTTCAAGCTGGTCACCGAGGGCTTCCGGGTCCCCGCGGGTCAGGTCTACACGGCCATCGAGTCACCGAAGGGTGAGCTCGGCTGCCACATCGTGAGTTCGGGCGGCACGCGCCCGTACCGCGTCCATTTCCGCGACCCGTCGTTCACCAATCTCCAGTCGGTGGCCGCAATGTGTGAGGGAAGCATGATCTCCGACGTCATCGCCGCGGTCGCCAGCATTGACCCGGTCATGGGCGGCGTGGACCGCTAGGCGAGCAGAGAGCGAAGAGAAGAACAGACATGGCTATCAGCGACAGCACGCGAGAGCAGCTGCAGCAGCTTGCGGCGCGTTACCCGCGCCCGCGATCGGCACTCATGCCGATGCTGCACCTCATGCAGAGCCTCGAGGGTGAGGTGACGCCCGACGGTATCGCCGCATGTGCCGATGTCGTCGGCGTGAGCGCTGCCGAGGCGACGGCCGTGGCTTCCTTCTACACGATGTACAAGCGCCGCCCCGTGGGCGAGCACCACATCGGCGTTTGCGTCAACACCGGCTGCGGACTCCTCGGCGGCGACGCTGTGTACGAAGCCCTCTGCGAGCGTCTCGGCGTCGGGCACGATGCCGCAACCGAGGACGGCAAGTTCTGGCTCGAGCGCATCGAGTGCCAGGCCGCCTGCACCCACGCACCCGTCATGACGGTCGACTGGGAGTACATGGACGACGTCACCCCGACGTCCGCCGTCGAGATCGTCGACCGGCTGGCACGCGGCGAGCGCGTCGAGTCGACTCGTGGTCCGGCCATCCGCGACTTCCGCGCCAGCGAGCACACGCTGGCCTTTCCGGACGATGGCCTCGCAGCCGAGGGCACGCCCGTCGACGCCAAGATGCTCGCCGGTCTCACGGTGGCCCGCGAGCGCGGTATGTCGGCGCCGGGGATCCCCACGCCGGGTGCCACCGATGCCGGACAGGAGGGCTGATCGATGCCGTTGACCCCGGTCATCACCGAGCATTGGGACGACCCTGAGCTCTTCACGCTCGAGGGCTACCGGCGCTACGGCGGGTACCGAGCGCTGGAGTCCGCACTCAAGCAGGATCCTGATGCGCTGATCGCCACTGTCAAGGACTCGGGCCTGCGCGGCCGAGGCGGGGCAGGCTTCCCGACCGGCCTGAAGTGGAGCTTCGTACCGCAGAACGACGGCAAGGAGCACTATCTCGTCGTCAACGGTGACGAGTCCGAGCCGGGCGCCTGCAAGGACAT
>CAIVQM010000221.1 GCA_903908025.1 uncultured bacterium | reverse complement strand
TCGGCCCAGTGGGTGTGGGTGTGGCCCCGAATGGCCGTGTCTACGTGACCAACTTCTGGGGCGGCACGGTGTCGGTCATCGGTGAACTGTCGCTCGTTGCGTCGACGACAGCGATTAGTGGTGCCAAGGGCAAGCCGATAACGCCGGTGACGATCACAGCCGTGGGCTATTCCCCAATAGGCGTCGTCCCCATCCAGGGCAGCGCGCTTCCGAGCGGGCTGACCATCGCGGCCGGCAGCAACCCGGGCACATGGGTGATCAGCGGCACTCCCACCGCCGACGGCGACACGACAACGCGCTTCGTGGGCTACGACAGCATGACGGTCCAGAAGTGGGTTGAGGTGACCTTCGCCATCGAGGAAGGGGCGCCGGTTACCGGTACCTGCCCCTTCACCGCGCCAACGGGCGAGGGAACGGATGTGGATCCCTACCAACTGACGTCGGCGGCCAACCTGAACTGGATCGTCGGACACAAGAAATCCTGGTCGAAGTCGTTCAAGCAGACTGATGACATCGACATGGCCGGCTGCACATGGCTGGAGTCGATCGGCTCGTCTTCGACACCCTTCACCGGGACGTACGCCGGCCGGGGGAAGGTGATCTCCCACCTGACCGTCTCCGCGCCGACGTTGTCGCGGACCGGATTCATCGGCTACGCGAACGGAGCGACGATCAGGGGGGTGTCCCTGCGGGATGCCTCCATGTCCGGCAAGACCGCGGTCGGCGGGATGGTGGGCTTTGCCGCGGGCTCGACGCGGGTGACCGAGTCGTCGGCGACAGGGGCGGTGACCGGCAACTCGCTCGTGGGTGGACTGGTGGGTAGCCTCAACGGGACGTCGTCGATCGCCAACAGCTTCGCCCGCGCGAGCGTCTCGGCGCTGCGCGGGACCTGGACGCCGACGGCTGGTGGATTGGCCGGCGTCTCCACCACCTCGACCGCGAGCATCACCAACAGTTACAGCACCGGCGCCATCAGCAGTTCCGGCTACACGGGCCCAATTATCGGATACAGCGCTGGCGAGACTGTCAATGACACCTTCTGGGACAGCAGCACGCCGAAGGTCAAGAGCAACGGCGTCGGGCTTGCGCGCACGACTGCGCAGATGACAGCGCAGCCCACCTTTGCCGACGTCGGCTGGAAGATCACGGACGGCTGGAGTCCGGCTCAGGTCTGGTCGATCTGCCCATCGGTCAACGACGGGTACCCGTTCCACTCGGCTCTCTACTCGGCAAGTCCGTGTCCGAACCTGGCCGCGTCGACGGCATCGGTCAATGCAAGCACCGGCTTGCGCATCGCGCCGGTGACGTTCACGCCCAGCGGCTTCCCGGGTTCGACCAAGGGCTCTGCCCCGACGTTCAAGGTGACGAGTGGCACGTTGCCTGCCGGCCTGGCACTTGACGCGGAAACCGGTGTGATCACGGGGACGCCGACGGTCAAGACCCCGCTGGTGACCGTCACCGTGAGGGCGACGCAGGCGGGCGTGTCCGCCTCGGCCAGTGTTGACGTCAAGGTGGCCAAGGTGTTGGGCCGCACGGGCAACTGCGAGTCGAAGACGTCGGGATCGAAGATCGTCACGACGTGCACGACGCCAGGCACCCAGCAGATCGATGTGCCCACTGGCTACACGCTTACGGCTTTGGACCTCCGCGGAGGCGACGGTGCTCCTCTTAACGGCGTGCCGGGAGGAGCCGGTGCCCGCGTGCAACTCCCCGGTTCCGGTGTCGAACCGGTGACGGCAGCTTCGACGATCGTCGTGACGGTGGGGCAGGGTGGCAGACCCGACCAGCTGGGCAGTAGGCCCGGCGGTGGCTACACCGCTGTGCAGGAAGTTGGCCCAGACGGTCAAGGCGGCGCATTGATCGCTGCCTCAGGCGGTGGCGGTGGCGGTTACACCATCAGTGCTCCGAACGCGGATTTCTGCGGCCATTTCGCTGGCATTCCCTTCATGTTCGGTGAGTGCCTCATGAGCCCTGGTCGTCTTGCCATCAACTCGGCGGGCGCGGAAGGGCACGTGGGCACGCCCGCGCCTGGCTGGGAGTCGCAGGCATCAGGTGGCGCGGGCACGGCCTCGACGAGCAAGTCGCAGGCCAGCACGGCCGGGGATGCTGGGAGGTCCTTCGCTCCCTCGACTGGCACGGTCACGTCGAACACGTGGGGTGGCTTCACAGATGAGGGAGTAGGCAATAGCGGCCACGTGGTAATCACCTTCACCAGGGCTTCAACGGCTGTGGCGCCCTCCACTGCGGCAGGCGGCGCCTGCACGCCGACGACCCCGAAGTTGGGCGACACCGTGCTGTGCACGCAGGTCGGACTTGCGCGGGTGACGGTGCCCGACGATGCGGAGATCGCGCGCCTCGAGGTGGTCGGGGCTGGTGGTGGCTTCGGCCAGACCGCCGATGGCGCCTACCTGGCCGGCGGCAACGGTGCGGCCGTGAGTGGGATCGCCGACATCAGTGCGACGAGCTCCATGGACGTGGTGGTCGGTGCGGGTGGCAAGTCCTGGTTCTACTCGCCGACCGGTGCTGCCCCGTTCACGTGGTACGGGCTGGGTGGTGGCTGGAGCGCGGTGGCGAAGACCGGCAGTCCGGCCATGCTGCTGGCCGGTGGCGGTGGGGGTGGCGACGGCTTTGCGGCTGATTGGAGCCCGCTGCCGACGGCCGACCGCGTGACCGGTGCGGCGTTCGTGCAGGGCACGACGGCTGGCTCCACGTTCCCGTTGGCGGGGTCGACCGTGTGGCCGGCGAACCCGTCGGTGGTGGGCGAAGGACCGCACGGCGGCGCGCAAGGCGCGTCCTGGTCGAACGGGGCGGATCTGCTGTCGTCGTCATTCGACGCCGCCAGCGGTTCCGAGGGTGGGCACGGCTTCGACCCCACCGTCACGGCAAGTGGCTATGTCAACGGTAGGGACGGGTTCATCATGCTGCGGTTCTGCGCGAAGCCGGGGGCGCCGTCGGTGACGTCGGTCAGCCCGGGCGGCACAAGTGGCGCGGCGACGGTCGACGTTGTTGCGGCTGTCGGTGCGGACAACGGATGCGCGGCAGACAAGTACGAGTTCCGTACGTCCACGACAGGGGAGTGGGTGTCGGCTCCGGCGCTGAACTTCTCGATCGTCTACGACCTGACATCGGGTCAGAGCGTGTGCGTTCAGATGCGTTCGCACAACGAGGCGGGCTGGGGACGGGCGAGTGCATCGACCTGCGGCAATGCCCGCAATTCCGCGGCCGATGTTGCGGCGGCCGGTGGCGGCGGGTCACCCGGCGTGACCGTCACCGTTTCGGTTGCAGGGCAGATCTCGCCGACCTCGATCACGGTGGGCTTGGGAGGAGTCTTCTACGTCGACAGCCAATTCGCGAGTTTCCAGTACATCCGTGGGCTGTCAGATGTCGGCGGCGGGCGCATCAGTTCGGGTTCCGGGGAGTGCACGTTGGCCGCGACCTGCAGCCTGACGACGGGGCTGAATGGGCCCTTCACTGTCCTGCAGACAGGAACGGTGCGGATCTATGACGGGCAGAATATTCCGGACATCACAGTCAACTAGCTACCACCGACTCCATACCTCAGCGTCACATGGCCTTCGGGTTGTGACGCGGGGGTATGGAGTCGGCGGAGTGACGGCTACCGGACGCCGAGGGAGCCCTTCGCAGCGGCCTCGAACCACCGGTGCGGAAGCAGGCGCTTGGCCACCAGGCCGATCCGCTCGCCGCTCTTGCCGGCGGAGATGCGGCGCCGCGGGCGCTTGTCGGTGAGTTGCGCGGCGATGAGCGCGGCGACGTCGGCAGGATCGGCGCCGTTGAGCTCGTCGCGCTCCATCATCCCGACGGCATGCTCGACGGCATCGGCATACGGGCCGTTCGGGTTAGCCGCGTTGCGACGGCTGGCGGTGAAGTCGGTGCGGAAGTTGCCGGGCTCGATGAGGGTGACGTCGATGCCGAACGGCGCAACCTCGTAGGCCAGCGCCTCGGCCCAGCCTTCGAGGGCGAACTTGCTGGCGCTGTAGTACGCCTGGAACGGGATGGCGATGAGCCCGCCGATGCTGCTGATCAGCACGACGCGGCCGCCGCCCGACTCGCGCAGGTGGGGGAGCAGGGCGGTGGTCACCCGCACGGATCCCCAGAAGTTCGTCTCGAGCTGGGCCTTGGCCTCGTCGATCGTGGTCATCTCGACCGGGCCGGCGAGGCCCCAGCCGGCGGCGGTCACGAGCGCATCGATCCGTCCGTGTTCCACGAGCATCCGGGCGACGCCGGTTTTGACCGATTCGTCACTATCAACGTCCATGGTGATGCCGGTCCAGCCGGTGCCGCCGGTGCCGCGTCGGCTGGCCCCGATGACCGTCCAGTCCTGGGCGGCGAGGAGGTCGGCCGTGGCGCGGCCGAGGCCGGCGGATGCGCCGGTGACGAGGACGACTCGGCCCATTGGAGGCCCCCGATCTCGTAGAGGTTCTCGGAAGGTACCGCTCACAGATAGGGGAGGCCCTTGCGAATGCCAGACCAGGCGCATCCGGGGGAGTTCGCGGCAACACGCCCGCGAGAGGCTGTGGTGGATGAGTGCGATGCGGCTCGAGCCACGTGGGCGGACAGGGGCGGCGGTGTGTCGACGATCATCGAAAAGTAGGCCGGTAGCGGCAATCGAAAAGTGGGCCACCTGAGCAGGATTGGGTGGGTGATTCCTATGGAGGACTGGGCCGAGATCAGAGTTATGCATCGCCGGGACAAGGTGAGCAGGCGGGAGATCGCCAGGCGGTTGGGTATTTCGAGGACGACGGTGGATCGGGCGCTGGCCTCGGATGATCCGCCGCGGTATGCGCGGCCGCCGGTGGAGACGATGTTCACGTCGGTGGAGCCGACAGTTCGGGATCTCCTGAGGTCGTTTCCGGCGATGCCGGTGACGGTGATCGCGGAGCGGATCGGCTGGGTGGGGTCGGTGACGAACCTGCGTCGGCATGTGCGGGCGATCCGGGGGGACTACGCGCCGGTCGATCCGGCGGACCGGTTGGACTACCGGCCCGGGGATCAGGCTCAGTGCGATCTGTGGTTCCCGCCGGTGAAGATCCCGCTGGGGCACGGGCAGGTCGGCACGCCGCCGGTGCTGGTGATGGTGGCGTCGTTCTCCCGGTTCATCACCGCGCGGATGATCCCCACGCGCACGACCGCGGACCTGCTGGCGGGGATGTGGTCTCTGCTGGTGGGGCTGGGGGCGGTGCCGGGACGGCTGCTTTGGGATAACGAGGCCGGTATCGGTCGGGGCAGGAAGCTGACCGTGGCAACGCGGGCGTTCGCGGGGTCGCTGGCCACGCAGATCGTGCTGCTCAAGGCGTTCGACCCGGAGTCCAAGGGCATCGTGGAGCGGATGAACCAGTTCTTCGAGACCTCGTTCATGCCGGGCCGGTCGTTCACCAGCGCCCAGGACTTCAACGGGCAGTTGGCTGGTTGGCTGCCGGGCGCTAACTCCCGCACGGTCCGGCGGATCCACGCCCGACCGGTCGACGTGATCGGCCTGGATCGTGCGGCGATGCTCGACCTGCCGCCGGTCGGACCGGCGGTGGGGTTCACCGACCGGGTCCGACTGCCACGGGACTACTACGTGCGGGTGCTGGGCAACGACTACTCCGTCGACCCGCGGTGGATCGGCCGGTTCGTTGATGTCAGCGCGGGGCTGGAGACCGTGGCCGTCACCGTGAACGGGCAGCCCGTGGCCCGCCATGACCGCTGCTGGGCGACGGGCCGGACCATCACCGACCCTGAGCACGTCCAGGTCGCCAAGGGCCTGCGGACCGCATTCCAGACGCCGCGGGCACCGATCGTCGGCGAGAGCCTGGACCGTGACCTTGCGGACTACGACACCGCGTTCGGCGTCTCCCTCGAGGATCGGTCGGTGGTCGCGTGACCACGACCGCGACGGACCTCGCCTATCTCGCGCGGGTGTTGAAGGCCCCACGGATCAGCTCCTGCGCCGGGCGGCTCGCCGAGCAGGCCCGCGACGGCGGCTGGACGCACGAGGAATACCTCGCCGCGGTCCTGTCCCAGGAGGTCACCAGCCGGGAGGCCTCGGGAGCATCGATCAGGATCCGCGCCGCCGGCTTCGGGACGGTGAAGTCGCTGGAGGACTTCAACTTCGAGCATCAGCTCGGCGCGAAACGCGACGTCATCGCCCACCTCGCCACCAGCAGTTACCTGCTGGACGCCCGCAACGTGGTCCTCCTGGGACCGCCCGGAACAGGCAAGACCCACCTCGCGATCGGCCTGGGCGTCAAAGCCGCGCACGCCGGCCACCGCGTCCTGTTCGCGTCCGCGACTGAATGGGTCACTCGCCTGCAGGCCGCGCACCAAGCCGGCCGCCTGGCGGCCGAGCTGACCCGGCTACGGCGCTACCCGCTGCTGATCGTCGATGAAGTCGGCTACATCCCTTTCGAGCAGGACGCCGCGAACCTGTTCTTCCAACTCGTCTCCAGCCGCTACGAGCACGCCTCGATCATCCTGACCAGCAACCTGCCGTTCGCCCGGTGGGGAGACGTTTTCGGTGACCACGCCGTCGCCTCCGCGATGATCGATCGCATCATCCACCACGCCGACGTCCTGACCCTCAAAGGCCACAGCTACCGGCTCAAGGACACCAAACTGACCCTTCCCTCCGAACGCGCAGAGAACAAGGCACACTAGGCAAACACGAACGTGGCCCACATTTCGGCTGCCGGAAACGGCCTACATTCCGATGATCGCTGACACGGTGAGATCGGGGGATCGGCTGGCTCGATGGTGTCGAACACGGGGCGTCCGCCCGGTCCGGGCCTTCTAGCCAACTGACTCCATACCCCAGCGTCACATGGCCTTCGGGTTGTGACGCGGGGGTATGGAGTCGGCGTGGGTGGGGCGATTTCACGCCGAAGGTCCCTTTTCTGCACTGCCGGGGAGTTCTAACCTGAAAGATGAGCAGGTTTCGCTAGTGCTCTAGTGGAGATGGTCATGAGCAGGTGGACGTTCGCCAGTGCAATCGCAGTCACTTCGATCTTGACCCTGAGTTTCATGTCAGGAGCGGTCGCGGATGATGCTGGTGGCGGAGGTGAGACTGGCTATCGCTCCGAGAATGCATGTGAACCGAGACTCGAGCTTTCGCTGATCGGCAACGACAAGGTCAAGGTCTTCGTCGGCGCCCGTGGTCTCTTCGCGGGCTCAGCCGAGGGAAGCGTGCCTGACGCTGATGCGCCGTCCCCATCGCCGACCGCATCGCCGACCGCAACCGAGGCGCCATCCCCATCGCCAAGTCCGTCGCCGTCCGTAGCGCAGACGCCATCCCCATCGCCGAGTCCGTCAGCCTCGACATCCGTGGTGCCCGAGCAACGGCTGGCACCTGCGGGTCCCAAGATCTGCTGGTCGACCAAGGTGCGCATTCTGGCGGTCAATGCGGCCACCGGAAAGGTCCTCTTTGACGAGACGGATACGCGCACGATGTGGTTCCTGGACACCACGTGGGTGGAGGAGTTCAAGGCCAGCAAGGGGGTGATCGTGAAGGTCACGGTCACGCACGGGAAGTCCTTAACCAGTGGCTCGATCACAATGCCCGACGTGCCTGGATCCGTTGAGAACCTGACCGTCGCGGACGTGACCCACAACTCCGGCACCCTGAGATGGGACAAGCCTGCAGCTGATGGGGGTCGCGCAGTTCAACACTATCTCGTGGGATGCGGAACGGCCACGCCCATGGAGGTCAAGGGAACCTCCGTGGCACTCACGGGGCTGACGTCTGACCTGCGATACGACTGCACGGTCCGGGCGAAGAACGAGATCGGTCCTGGCGATGCCAAGGCCATCAGCTTCATGACGTCGGCTGCGCCCTATGCACCGACACCGCCGCGTGCGGTGACGGTCATACTCCTGCCCGGCCATCAGGTGATCGGTACGGATTGGCAGCCGCCAGCAGACAGCGGTCGCGTTCCGATCACCGGCTATGCCTCGCGGATCGACTGGACTGACGCAAACGGAGCCGCTCGCTCTGAGACGTATGAAGGGACGATGTCGAGCGTCGTATGGAAGATCGCGCCACTGCCGGGAACTCTCTACAAGGTTGTCGTGACCGCGAAGAATCAGGCCGGCCTGGTCTCCGAAGCTGCAGTGGGGTCGTTGCGCACGCCACTGAAGCCGATAGTTCGGCCGGATACGTCACCGTCGAAGCCTGTGGGGCTCGAGATCCAGGCTGCCACGCACAATGAGATGGCTGTTGCCTGGCAGCCCCCCAGCAGTGATGGGGGCAAGCCGCTCACGTACTACCTGGTCGAGTGGTCAAGGGCAGGCGACGAGACGAAGCGCTCGGCCATGTTGACGGCGGATGAATTGACGATGACGATCGTTGGCTTGGAGCCGGGCACGCGTTACACCGTCAGTGTCGTGGCCATCAACACGGAGGGAGTGTCTCCGGCGGCTACGACAGTCGGTGAGACCAAGGCCAAGCCGGCTCCCGAGCCAGTCAAGCCGGATGCTCCGGAGGGTGTTGCGGTGTTGTCGCGTTCGACTGATTTCATCGGGCTGACGTGGCGACCGCCGGCGAAGGATGGCGGTGCTCCGGTCATCGGCTATTCGGTCACCGATGAATCGGGTCGGGTTGCTCAGGTCATGTCGCCGTTCGTGTTCTTCGGCGGATACGCAGCGGACACCGAGCACACGT
>CAIVQM010000220.1 GCA_903908025.1 uncultured bacterium | reverse complement strand
GGGCAAGCATCCCGCGCGGGCGATGGGCTCCATGCTCATCGTCCTGGTCAGCGCCTACATCGCCAGCAAGACGGGGAGCGCCGCCGACTTCTTCTGGCCGCGCGTGCTGCTCAACGCTGCATCGGCGCTCGCCTTCGTCTTCGCGAACCTGATCGGCTGGCCGTTGATCGGCGTCGTGCTCGGCCCGCTCGTCGGCACGAAGATGCGGTGGCGCAAGGACCCGGATCTTATGCGCGCGTACAAGCGTGCGTCCTGGCCGTGGGCCGTGCTCAACGTCATTCGCACGGTGCTGCTCATCCTGTTCATCGACGGCAACAACCTCTGGGCACTGGCCGCCTCAGGTGCGTTCTTCTACGGACTCACCGTCGTGACGATCGTCATCTCCTGGCGGCTGATCAAGGGTGCTCTTCCCGCCGACCACGACGGCATCCGGCACCCGCGCGTCCCTGCCTGATCAACGCGAATCCGTCGGAATGGGACGAATGTCTCGTTCGTACTCGCGAATGGCCGCAACCCTTACCTGACGTTAACCCGCGCTGCCCACGTCGTTCCCCCACGTTCCCTACTGTCGCGTTCAGGGCTGGGGGGAACTCGGCTCGTTGGACCAACGGAGGGAAACCTATGAAGAGCACCACCATTTCCACCGGTCGCCGAGTAGCGATCGCTACCGCCGCGGCGGTAGCCGTACTGCTCATCACGGCACCGTCGGCAAGCGCCAGTGACGACCATGGGCGCCACGGCAAGGGTCACCACGCCAAGCACGAGTCGAACTCGCATCACTCCGACAACTCGCGTCATTCGGAGTCATCGGACGACGACTCCGACGACATCGTCACACCAGCGCCAGCGCCAGTACTGATGTAGCAGGTCGGCGGACCTCAGGTGACCTGACAAGCGGGACACCAGTACAGCTTGCGCCCCTGCAGGTCCGCCATCTGCACCTCTGAACCACACGCAAGACATGGGCGACCGTCTCGGCGATAGACGTACACCTCGCCGCCATGCCGGTCCTCACGTGGCGCGCGTCCCATCGCCTCTGGTAAGTGTTCGTCGCGCACCGTGTCGATGCGACCACGCTTGGTGCCCGCCGTCATCAGCATCACCAGATCCCGCCACAGCTCATCGAAATCCGCGCGCGTCACATCTCGCCCCATCCGGAACGGCGACATCTCGTAGCGGAACAGGACTTCCGCCCGATAGATGTTGCCCACTCCGGCGAACACCCGCTGGTCCATGAGCAACCCGGCGATCGGTGCGGAGCTGCGATGCACCCGCTCCCACGCGACCTGCGGATCGGCATCCTTGCGAATCGGGTCCGGGCCGATTCGACGCACGGCGGCTCGCTTCTCGGAGGCGTCGAGCACCTCGCACACGGTGGGCCCGCGCAGTTCGGCGTATGAGGCATCCGAGACGATCCGCAGCCGGATCAGGCCAACGGGCTCGGGAGACTCGCCCGCGCCCATCTGCCACTTGCCGAACAGCCCAAGGTGCACGTGGATCCACAGGTCATTGTCGAAGCCGACGAACAGGTGCTTGCCGTGGGCCTCGACCTTGCGCACCACGCGGCCACTCACCAGCTCGGCACCGCCGGCGAACCGACCCTGTGGACTGTCAACGACAACGGCACGCCGAGTGAACGCCCGGCCCAGGCGCCGAGCCTGATGATGGATGACATTCCCCTCAGGCACGATCACGCATCCTGACAGGCTGTCCCCATGACGGCCAATCCTGTGTCCACGATGGGCAGTGCCGTCGGGATCGACGGGTACCGAGGTGGCTGGATCTCCGCCCGCCTCGACGATGCACGCATCACGTGGTCCACCGCGACCGTGCCTGACATCGGGTCGCTCCTCGCCTCGGACATTGTCGCCGGCGTGGACATGCCCATCGGCCTGCTCGACATCGGGGAGCGGGAATGCGATGCGCTCGCCCGCAAGGCGTTGCCGGGAGCAGCGTCCCGCGTCTTCACCACCCCACCTCGCGCGGTGCTCGAACTCGGCCCCGGCGCTCCCAACGCCGAGGCCCAGGACCTGTGCCGCCGCCTCACCGGCAAGGGCGTCAGTCGCCAGGCCCTCAACCTTGCACCGCGGATCCTGGCGCTCGACGAGCATCTTGCTCGGAATCCCGATCATCTCGTCGCCGAGGTGCACCCCGAGATCTCGTTCGCCGAACTGACTGGTCGAGTGCTCACCAGCAAGAAGACCACCGCAGGTGTCGGGCAACGCATCGCAGCGCTCGAGTCGTGGCTTCCGGCGACGGCCGATGCTCTCGCCGGTGTGCCCTCTGGCGTACCGATCGACGATGCGCTCGACGCCATGGCGGCGCTGTGGTCAGCCGTGCGCTTGCGCGATGGTCAGGCACGGACCCTGCCGACACAGGCGCTACAAGCACCACGCATCGTCATCTGACCTGCGCCAAGAAGGATCAGCCGAAGTTCGGTTCCACATCGCGCGTGCGCTTGATCTCGAAGAAGCCCGGAGTCGCAGCAAGGATGAGGAACGCCTCCCACAGCCGGACCGCGACGCCACCCCGCGGAATCTCCGCAAGCACCGGCCCGTAGAAGCCGATCAGGTCGCCATCCGGACCGGGCACCGCGAGGATCGGCGAGCCCACATCCGATCCGCCAAGCGACATTGCCCGACCGTGGCTCGCGCGCAGGTCCTCGTCGAGATCCGTCACCCACGCGAGTTCAGCCAAAGAGCTCGGCAGCCCGCATTCGGCAACGGATTCGCGAATGACGGCATCGACGTCGCGCCGACCGTCGGCGTGGAAACGCCGGACGAGAGCGCTCGCCAACTGTCCTGCCTCCGCGGGTGTCGCCTGCTGGTCTGCCGCTGCCAGCACGCGGACCGGGCCCCAGGAGTCGGCGATCATCTGGCGCCACTCCTCGGGGACCTCCTGCCCCTCGTTGAGGACGGCCAGGGACATGGAATGCCACCTCACATCAAGGCCGCTCTGACGCTGCACTTCGAGGATCCACTCGGCCGTCACGCCCGACCACGGGCACATCGGATCGAGCCATACGTCAACCGACATCGTGCCCCCAACTCAGAGAATGGTTGGATTCCATCATGACCGCTTCCGAGAACATGACCCGGGCCGAGACCAAGGATCGCTCCTCGCTCATCGCCGTCCAGTCCTACGACGTCGTCCTGGACGTCACCGATACCGGCCCGACCTTCCCGACGACCACCACGGTGGCCTTCACCTGCCGCACCCCGGGGAGCAGCACGTGGATCGATCTGATTGCCGCTGAGGTTCATTCGGTGGTCCTGAACGGCCGCGAACTCGACGTCGCTGCGGTCGTCGACGGACCGCGCATCGCCCTATCCGATCTGGCGGCCGAGAACGTCCTGACCATCACCGCTGACGGTTCATTCATGAATACCGGCGAGGGCCTGCACCGCTTCATCGACCCGGTCGACAAGGAGACTTACCTCTACACGCAGTTCGAGACCGCCGACTCACGACGCATGTACGCATCGTTCGAGCAGCCCGATCTCAAGGCGACGTTCCAGCTCACCGTCACGGCCCCGTCGCACTGGAAGGTCGTCAGCAACTCGCCCAGCCCCGATCCGACGGTGCACGGCGATGGCACCGCGACGTGGGCCTTCGAGCCGACCCCGCGCATCTCGACGTACATCACCGCGCTCGTCGCTGGTCCCTACCATCGCGTCAGCGACTCGTACTCCGGCTCCTACGGCACTTACCCTCTCGATCTCTACTGTCGCGACTCCCTCGCCCCGTTCCTCGACCACGAGGAGATCTTCACCGTCACCAAGGAGGGGTTCGCGTACTTCGAGGAGCAGTTCGGCGTTGGCTACCCCTTCGCGAAGTACGACCAGCTCTTCGTCCCCGAGTTCAACGCGGGCGCAATGGAAAACGCGGGCTGCGTCACCATCCTCGAGGACTACATCTTCCGCTCCCGCGTTACTGACGCCGCCTACGAGCAGCGCTCCAACACGATCCTGCATGAGCTGGCCCACATGTGGTTCGGCGATCTCGTCACCATGACGTGGTGGGACGACCTGTGGCTCAACGAGTCCTTCGCGGAGTGGGCCGCGCACTGGGCGAACGTCAACGCCACCAGGTACACCGACGCCTGGACCACCTTCTCGAACCTGCGCAAGGCATGGGCCTACCGGCAGGACCAGCTACCCTCCACGCACCCCATCGCAGCCGACATGGTCGATCTCGACGCGGTGCGCGTGAACTTCGACGGCATCACCTACGCGAAGGGGGCGTCGGCGCTTCGCCAGCTCGTCGCCTGGGTCGGCGAGGAGGAGTTCCTCGCCGGCGTCCGCAACTACTTCACGAAGCATGCGTGGCAGAACACCGAACTGCGCGACCTGCTGTCGGAGCTCGAGGCCACCAGTGGCCGCGATCTGTCGTCGTGGACGGCCGAGTGGCTGCAGACCAGCGGCGTCAACCTGCTGCGTCCGCGCATCACGCTCGGCGCCTACAAGATGATGACCGAGGTCGTTGTGGAGCAGGAGCCGCCGACGGTGCCCGAGGGCATCGAGCCGACTCTGCGGTCCCACCGCATCGGTATCGGCCTATACGACCTCAAGGGAGGCCGGCTCGTGCTGCGCGACCGCGTCGAGGTCGATGTCGTGGGCGCGAGCACTCCGGTGCCCGCTCTGAAGAACGTCATCCAGCCCGATCTGCTGCTGCTCAACGATGGCGACTTCACGTTCGCCAAGGTGCGCCTCGACGAGCGGTCCCTGAAGACCGCGGTCGACCACGTCGGCGATTTCGACGACTCCCTGGCTCGTGCCATCGTCTGGGGCGCCGCGTGGGACATGACGCGCGATGCCGAGATGTCCACCGGCGAGTTCCTGTCTCTGGTCCTGTCCGGGGTCGGCAGCGAGACCGACATCGGCGTGGTTCAGGGAGTGCTTCGCCAGCTGAAAGCAGCGATCGATCAGTACGCCACAACGGAGAACCGCGCCGCGTACCTTGAGCGGCTCGCCGACGCCATGCGCACACTCGCCGAGGCGGCGGAGGCCGGCAGCGACCGTCAGCTCGCGTTCGCGCGTGCCTTTGTGTCGGCGGCGATCACGGGTCCGCAACTCGATCTCGTAGCCGCCCTCCTCGACGGTCGCGTCGTCTGGGGCGGGCTAGCCATCGACACTGACCTGCGCTGGTACCTGCTGCAGCGGCTCGTCGCCAACGGCCGTCTCGAGGACGACGCCATCGAGGCTGAGCAGGACGCGGACGACACCGCGACCGGGCGCCGCCAGGCGGCGGTTGCCCGGGCGGCCCGGCCGACCGATGTCGCGAAGGAACTGGCCTGGGCGGAGATCGTCGATCGCGCAGACCTGCCGAACGCAATCCTGGAGGCGACCATCGGCGGCTTCGTCCAGCCCGATCAGGTCGACCTGCTGCGGCACTTCCGCGACCGCTACTTCGAGATGCTGCCGCGAGTGTGGGAGCAGCGGACGATGGAGACGGCCCAGACGATCACGATGGGCCTATACCCGATGTACCTCGTCGACGACAAGACGATCAGTCAGACCGACGTGGGCAGGCTCGCCGAGTCCCTCTGCGCCCTCTGGAAGACCCAGGGTAGCCTCGACTGGACCAACAGGGTCGTGTTCCTCCGCTTCGCTCAGCGGCTCTGCG
>CAIVQM010000219.1 GCA_903908025.1 uncultured bacterium | reverse complement strand
CGTCCGCTGGTTCATGCTGGCCAGCGGATCGCCGTGGCAGGCCCGACGCGTCGGCCACGCGGCCATCGCCGATGTCGTGCGCAAGACGCTCCTCACCTACTGGAACACCGTGTCCTTCCAATCGCTCTACGCCCGCACCGCGGGCTGGCAGCCGAGTGACGGGGCACCGCCGGCATCCGAACGCCCCGTCATCGACCGCTGGGTGCTGTCCGAGGCCCAGCAGCTCGCCCGCGGTGTCGATGAAGCACTCGATGCCTTCGATACCCAGCGCGCTGGCCGATTGCTGTCGGCCTTTGTCGACGATCTCTCCAACTGGTACGTGCGTCGCTCGCGACGTCGCTTCTGGGACGGCGATCCGGCCGCGCTCGCCACCCTGCACGAGGCCCTGCGCGTCGTGACCCTGTGCCTGGCCCCGTTCACGCCCTTCATCACCGAGCGGGTGTGGCAGGACCTGTTCCGCACGACCGACGCCGAGGCACCCATGTCCGTGCACCTGGCCGCGTGGCCAGAGGCCGATGATGCGCTCATCGACGTCGACCTAACTGAGCAGATGGCGCTGGTGCGGCGCCTCGTCGAGTTGGGGCGTGCCGCTCGCGCCTCGTCGTCGGTGCGGACCCGTCAGCCGCTGCGTCGGGCACTCATCTCGGCCGCTGGCTGGGCGAGCCTGCCGGCCGATCTGCGCCAGCAGGTGGCTGAGGAACTCAATGTCCTGAATCTCGAAGCGCTAGCCGACGAGAGTGCCGGGCTGGTCGACGTCAGCGTCAAGGCGAACTTCCGCTCGCTGGGACAGCGCTTCGGCAAGCAGACCCCGGTTGTGGCGGACGCCATAGCCGACGCCGACGCCGCTGCCCTTGTTCGGGCGCTGCGCGAAACCGGCTCGATCACGATCGAGGCCGGTGAGCTCGGCTCGGTTGATGTCACCGATGCCGATGTCGTCGTTACCGAGACCCCGCAGGAGGGCTGGGCGGTCGTCACCGAGTCAGGTGAGAGCCTCGCGCTTGACCTGCACATCGATGACGAACTGCGTCGCGCTGGCCTCGCCCGCGAGGTCGTGCGCACCCTGCAGGAGGGCCGCAAGGCCGCCGGTCTGGACGTGTCGGATCGCATCGCGGTGTGGTGGGCATCGGACGATGCTGAACTGCACGCTGCGATCACCGAGCATTCGGATGCAATCGCCGCCGAGGTACTCGCGACGTCGATGCACGAGGGTTCAGCTGCCGATGCAGCAGTCGAGGTCGCTACAGAACTCGCCGCGGCCCTGTGGCTTGCCCGCGCCTGACGGCACCCAACTCAATCAGCCCTCGAGCAGTACCCGCTGCTCGTCGAGCATCGACCGGACCGACGCACGGATCCCCTCGGCGCGCACCTCGGCGGCCCGGATGATCTCGTCGGCCGTGCGCTGGGCCACGGCCAGCACCGCTGCCGCGGCCGGGTGGTCGCCCTGTTGCGCAGGCAGTTCCGCGGGCACCTCGGGGTCGGCCGCCGCAGCAACGACGACGGCGGCCGCCGCCGGCCGCGCCTCTGCCTCCGTCAGTCGCTGCTCCGCGATCGTCAGCCGGGCCTGCACCTGGTCGCACTGAGTGCGCAGGACGGCCTCCCCGTCGCGTGAGCGCTGCAACTCGTCGGCGTACTGCGACACGTCAGCCTCGACGATGTCGAGGAAGGCATCGACTTCGTCCATGTCGTACCCGGACCGCATACGAGTCGTGGAGAACTGCGTGGCGCGGACCTCGGCGGCAGTGAGCGGCATGGCTGATGACCTTTCGCAGGACGGCGGACGGACTAGAGCAGCAGGGCGAGGTTGATCAGGATCTGCAGGCCGATCAGCAGAATCAGGAACGCGAGATCGAACTGCACCGAACCGATGCGCACCGACGGGATGATCCGACGCAGCAGGTTCAGTGGCGGGTCGGTGATCGTGTAGACGGCCTCGGCGATGATCAGCAGGATCCCGGTCGGGTGCCAGTCGCGTGCGAACACCTGGACCAGGTCCAGGACGAGCCGACCGATCATCACCAGCCAGAACAGCCACAGGACGGTCGCCAGCACCTGACCGACGGCGCTCATGGCGACACTCCCCTGCTCATGCCGACGAGCGTCGACGTCATCCGCGCCGTACGAACGTCAGCTCTGGTTGAAGAACCCATCCTTGGCGATCTGTGCACGCGCTTCGTCACCGACATCGACATTCACAGGTGACAGCAGGAAGACCTTGTTCGTGATGCGCTCGATGGAGCCCCGCATGCCGAAGACCAGGCCGGCCGCGAAGTCGATGATCCGCTTCGCATCTGCATCCTCGAGCTCGGAGAGGTTCATGATCACCGGGATGCCCTCGCGGTAGTCCTCGCCGATCCGGCGGGCGTCGTTGTAACTGCGCGGGTGAATGGTCTCGATGCGGCTCAGGTCTGGCGCCGGGCGACGATCCGCCAGCGGTGCGGATGTCGGGCGGCTCGGCGCAGCACCGTCGTTACGGAAGGTGCGCACGGCCCGGGTGTCGGGGATGGGGCGCACGCTGCGGCTGCTGTAGCGATCGTCCGGACGCTCATCGGATCGGTCGTCATAGCCGCGGGGGGCCGTACGGGACTCCCGGCTGCCTCGCCGCGCCGCCTCGTACTCCTCGTACTCGTCATAGGACTCGTCACCGTGGTCCTCAACGAGACCGAGGTAGACGGCCATCTTGCGCATCGCGCCAGCCATTGCCTGTCATCCTCCTGTGTCGGACGGGTCCGCCGTCAATGTGTTGACGCTACTGCACGTACGAGCGCTGGCCGAGTACCGCGCCCCCTATGCGGACCTGTGTCGCCCCGTGGGCGACGGCCTGCTCGAGGTCGCCACTCATCCCCGCCGAGATCCGATCCGCCTCGGGCCAGTGGGTGCGGAGCTCGTCAGACACCGCTCGCAGCCGGCCGAATGCCTCCCCCGGATCGCCTGGGAACGGGGCCACCCCCATTACGCCGCGCAGGATGAGCCCGGGCTGCTCGGCCACCCGCGCGGCCAGTTCGCGAGCGTCCGCGGGGCTGACCCCGCCTCGATCGGCCCTCGGCTGGGGATCGAGCGAGATCTGCAGCAGCACCTCGAGCACCCGGCCCGCGTCCACCGCCGCCCGCCCCAGAGCGACCGCGAGTTCCTGGCGGTCAACCGACTCGACCACATCGGCCCACCGCGCCACCGAGGCCGCCTTGTTGCGCTGCAGCTGGCCGATCATGTGCCAGCGCAGCCCTGCGGCGGATGGGTCGCAGGCTTCGTGCTTGGCGCGTGCCTCCTGGTCGCGGTTCTCGGCGACCTCGGTCACACCCAGAGCGGCCAGGATGTCGACATCGGATGCCGGGAACGTCTTGGTGACGACAACCAGGTGCACGTCGTCGGTCCGGCCCGCGGCCGCTCGCGCCGCGTCGATGCGCGCCCGCACGGCCTGGAGGCCGGCCGCGATCTGCGCCGTCCTGTCCTCGTTGCCTCCGGGTCTCACGTGTCCATCCTCGCAAGGTCGCCCAGTCGGATGCCGATGCCCTGCCGGCCCGTCCGCCCGTCTCGTCGGAAGGAGAACAGATTTCGGTCCTCGACCGTGCACCCACCCACGAGTCGGATCGCCTCGGGCGCCAGCCCTCGCTCGCGCAGGCGTGCCTCGACACCCTGCCGGACGTCGATGCCCATCTGCCCATCCTGACGGGTCACCAGCGCTGCAGCAGCGACCGAGGTGGAACAACGCGCGGCCACCTCAGCTGCTCGGTCCGGCGGCACCGGGTAGCAGGTGCCGCACACGGCCGGGCCCAGCACCGCCGCATCGATCCCGCTGCCATATCGAGCGATGGCATCCACGATGGCATCGACGATTCCCAGGGTGAGGCCCTGCCAGCCGCAGTGCGCCACGGCGACAGTCCGGCCGTCATCGCCGACCAGGGCCATGGGCACGCAGTCGGCGCCGCGCGCGACGATGACGAGATCCGGCTCTTGCGTCACGAGCCCGTCCACACCCGAGAAGACACCGGGACCGAAGGCCGTGGCCACCTCGGCCCCGTGCACGGAATCCATGAGAGCCAGCCGATCTGCCGGCACCGCGAGGAGGCGGGCGAGCCGCGAGAGGTTCACGCCCACCGCCTGCTCGTCGTCGCCCACATGGGCGCCCAGGTTCAGCGAGTCATAGGGCGGCCTGCTGACTCCCCCGGAACGGCCGGTGGCCGCCCATGAGGATGGGCGGCCACCAGGGTTCCGGGACGGGACGAGTCCCGCGGCGATCGGGAACATGCGCCGACAGTCGATCTACGTCAGTCGCGGTCTACTTCAGGAAGTCGGGCACATCGAGGTCGTCGTCGGCATCATCGAAGACGATGGCGCGCGGCTGGGACAGGGTGCGGGATCCCGGTGCGACGATGGCCGGCACCTCGCCGGTGTCGCCACCCTCGCGCAGTCGTGCCGTGGCGCCGCCCCCGCGCTTGGGCGGCGGCTCCCCACCGTCGAAGCCTGCGGCGATGACGGTGACCCGCACCTCGTCGCCCAGGGTGTCGTCGATGACCGCTCCGAAGATGATGTTCGCATCGGGATGCGCTGCGTCCGCAACAAGGCGAGCTGCCTCGTTGATCTCGAAGAGGCCGAGGTCGCTGCCACCGGAGATCGACAGGAGCACGCCATGCGCCCCATCGATGCCGGCTTCGAGCAGCGGGCTCGAGATGGCCTTCTCGGCCGCCTCGACGGCGCGGTCCTCGCCACGTGCCGAGCCGATGCCCATGAGTGCCGAGCCGGCCGAGTGCATGATGCTCTTCACGTCGGCGAAGTCCAGGTTGATGAGACCGGGCGTCGTGATCAGGTCGGTGATGCCGGACACGCCCTGCAGCAGGACATGGTCGGCCTGCCGGAACGCATCGATCACGCTGATATTGCGATCGGCCAGCGAGAGCAGGCGATCGTTCGGGATGACGATGAGGGTGTCGACCTCGGCACGGAGGTTGTCGACGCCGGCATCGGCCTGCGCCTGTCGGCGACGGCCTTCGAATCCGAACGGCCG
>CAIVQM010000218.1 GCA_903908025.1 uncultured bacterium | reverse complement strand
GTCGCTGGCGATGTTCGGCGGCACTTCCGTGTACTGCGCAAACTGCATGGTGTAGGTGGCACGACCCTGGGTGCGGCTACGAAGGTCGGTGGAGTAACCGAACATCTCCGACAGCGGGATCTGGGCCCGGATGACCTGGGCGTTGCCGTTGGCCTCCATGCCTTCGATGCGGCCACGACGGCTGGACAAGTCGCCCATGACGTCGCCCATGTAGTCCTCAGGGGTGACCACTTCGACCGACATGATCGGCTCGAGGATGACCGGCTTGGCCATCTCGGCGGCCTTCTTGAACGCCATCTGACCGGCGATCTTGAATGCCATTTCCGAGGAGTCGACATCGTGGTACTGACCGTCGACCAGGCTGGCTTTGACGTCCACGGTCGGGTAGCCGGCGAGCACACCCGAATCCAAGGCCATCTGCATGCCCTGGTTGGTCGGGTTGATGTACTCACGCGGGATGCGGCCACCGCTGATCTTGTCGACGAACTCGTAGCCCTTGCCCGGGTTCGGTTCGAGCGTGATCTTCACGACAGCGAACTGACCCGAACCACCGGACTGCTTGATGTGGCGGTACTCGACTGCTTCCACGATCTTGGTGATCGTCTCGCGGTAGGCAACCTGCGGCTTACCGACGGTGGCGACCACGCCGAACTCACGCATCATGCGGTCGACGAGGATCTCGAGGTGAAGCTCACCCATACCGGAGATGACGGTCTGACCGGTCTCTTCGTCGGTGCGCACCCGGAACGTCGGGTCTTCGTCGGACAACGACTTGAGCGCCTTGCCCAGCTTGTCCGAGTCGTCCTTGGTCTTGGGCTCGATGGCCACGTGGATCACGGGCTCCGGGAAGATCATCCGCTCGAGGATGATCGGTTCGTTGCGATCGCACAGGGTGTCGCCCGTGGTGGTGTCCTTGAAGCCGAGGCCCGCAACGATGTCGCCAGCCATGGCCACGTCGAGGTCTTCACGCTGGTTGGCGTGCATCAACAGGATGCGGCCAAGGCGTTCCTTGCGCTCCTTGGTGGAGTTGTAGACCTCTTCACCCTTGTTGATCGAGCCCGAGTAGACACGGAAGTACGTGAGCTTGCCGAACGGGTCGGCCACGATCTTGAAGGCCAACGCCGCGAACGGCTCGGACTCGGACGCCTTGCGGAAGAGGATCTCGTCCTCGTGGTTGGGGCGCACACCCTGGGTCGGGGGAATGTCGAGCGGGCTGGGGAGGAAGTCGATGACCGCGTCGAGCATCGGCTGGACGCCCTTGTTCTTGAACGCCGAGCCGCACAGGATCGGCACAAAGTCGAACGCCAGCGTGCCCTTACGGATGGCCCGCTTGACTTCAGCTTCGGTGAGCTCCTCGCCAGCGAGGTACTTCTCCATCACTTCGTCGTCGCTGGTGGCGATGGTTTCGAGCAGCTGCTCGCGGTAGTCGTTGGCCTCGTCGACCATGTCGGCGGGGATGTCGAGCTCGTCCCACTTGGCGCCGAGTTCTTCGTCGTGCCACACGAGCGCCTTCATCTTCACCAGGTCGATCAGACCGACGAAGGGCTTGTTGCTCTCCGGGCCGCCCGAGCCGATGGGAAGGTGCAGCACAGCGGGGTTCGCCGCCAGGCGGGTGCGCACCATGTCGACGGTGCGGTAGAAGTTGGCACCGATGCGGTCCATCTTGTTGACGAAGCACATGCGCGGGACTTTGTACTTGTTGGCCTGACGCCACACAGTTTCGGTCTGCGGCTCGACGCCGGCCACCGAGTCGAACACCGTGACGGCACCGTCGAGAACACGCAACGAGCGCTCGACCTCGATGGTGAAGTCCACGTGACCGGGGGTGTCGATGATGTT
>CAIVQM010000217.1 GCA_903908025.1 uncultured bacterium | reverse complement strand
TGCCGGGGCGTCGTTGACGGCGAGCTCGGCCAGCATGCGACGGTCGACCTCGACACCAGCGATCTTGAGACCCTGGATGAAGCGGTTGTAGGTCATGCCGTTGGCGCGGCAGGCGGCGTTGATGCGCTGGATCCAGAGCCGACGGAAATCGCCCTTACGGGCGCGCCGGTCGGCGTACGCGTAGACGAGCGAATGGGTGACCTGCTCCTTGGCCTTGCGGTACAGCCGGGACCGCTGACCGCGGTAGCCGGATGCGCGCTCGAGCATGTCCCGGCGCTTCTTCTGTGCGTTGACTGCGCGCTTGACGCGTGCCATGGCTTTCTCCTGGGGTTCGTTGCGTGGAAAGTGGGAAAGAGATCAGCGACCGAGGAGGCGCTTGACCTTCTTGAGATCGGCGGGAGAGACGACCTGGTCGGACTCCAGCTTGCGGGTGCGCTTGCTGGACTTGACCTCCATCAGGTGGCGACGGTTGGCCTGCTCGTGCGTGATCTTGCCGGAACCGGTCACCTTGAACCGCTTCTTGGCACCACTGTGCGTCTTCTGCTTCGGCATCTGCTGTCCTCGTTCTTCCTGGTCCGGCCGGTGGGCCGGGGGGTCTTGTGGGGAACCGTTCAGGTCCCGGTGCGGTGGTACGGAGCGTCAGGCGGTCTCGGCCTCGACATCGACCTCGACATCGACCCCAGCCAGTCCGGCGAGCTCGACCTGCTCCACCTCGGCGGCGGAGTGAGCCTTGGCCAACTCGGACTTCTTCCGGTGCGGTGCGAGAACCATGAGCATGTTGCGGCCATCCTGCTTGGGCGTCGCCTCGACGAAACCGAGTTCGGCAACGTCCTCGGCGAGCTTGCCGAGCAGTCGCAGCCCCAGTTCGGGCCGACTCTGCTCGCGTCCGCGGAACATGATCGTGATCTTGACCTTGTCGCCCGCCTTCAGGAACCGCTCGACGTGACCCTTCTTGGTCTCATAGTCGTGCTGGTCGATCTTCGGACGGAGCTTCATCTCCTTGATGACCGTGTGCGTCTGGTTCCGACGTGACTCGCGCTCCTTGAGCGCCGCCTCGTACTTGAACTTGCCGAAGTCCATCAGCTTGCAGACGGGGGGCTTGGCCAGCGGGGCAACCTCGACCAGGTCGAGATCTGCCTCGACGGCCAGGCGCAGGGCGTCCTCAATACGGACGATCCCGACCTGCTCGCCATTGGGTCCGACGAGACGAACCTCGGGCACGCGGATCCGGTCATTGATCCTGGCTTCGACGGTGATGGCGCCTCCTCGCTTCCAGTGCACGGAAACCCGCTCCGGGAAGGCAGAAGGCCCTCGGCGCGGCGCGCACGAAGGCCTCGGAGGGCATGCTCCGGCCGACATCGGCTGGCACGCCTGACCCACGGGATCTGATGGTGCAGGGCGATCCGCAGGTGGGAGTCGAGGACTCCGCTTGCGCGACCCAGTGCAAGCACCGGGTCGATCGGGTGACAGGCTACCAGCCATGAGCCAGATGCCCGAATCCGCCGCCGCCGGGCTCGATATCGGCGACGTCCCGGCCGTTGAGGTTGTTCTCACGGTGGCCATGCACCTGATGTCGGCGGCTGCGGTCGCCTGCGGATTGGGCGAGGACGACCGACCCGCCGACCTGGCCGAGGCCCGGATCCTGATCGGTTCGCTGGCCGGCCTCGTCACGGCCGGGGCCCCGATGATCGGCAGCATGCATGCCGCACCCCTGCGCGATGGCCTCACGGCTCTGCAGCGGGCCTTCCGTGAGGCATCGCCCTTCCCCGATGCCCCCGGCATGGGCCCGGGCGAGGACCTGACCGGCCCGGTCTACTAGCCGTCGATCTTGAG
>CAIVQM010000216.1 GCA_903908025.1 uncultured bacterium | reverse complement strand
GCCGATGATGAACATCCTCAACGGTGGCGCACACGCCGACTCCAATGTCGACATCCAGGAGTTCATGATCGCGCCAATCGGTGCGACCACGTTCGCTGAAGCACTTCGTCAAGGCGCTGAGGTCTACCACGCGCTGAAGAGCGTGCTGAAGAAGGCCGGCTACGCCACGGGCCTCGGCGACGAGGGCGGCTTCGCGCCGTCACTGCCCAACAACCGCTCGGCGCTGGAGCTCATCGCAACCGCCGTCGAGAGCACCGGGCTCGTGTTCGGCAAGGACATCGCCGTCGCACTCGACGTCGCGGCCACGGAGTTCCACTCCAACGGCGCCTACACGTTCGAGGCTGCTGAGCGCTCCGCCGAGTGGATGACGGCTTACTACGAGAGCCTGGTGGCCGACTTCCCGATCGTCTCGATCGAGGACCCGCTGTCCGAGGATGACTGGGCCGGCTGGGTGCACCTCACCGACGCCCTCGGCGACCGGATCCAGATCGTGGGCGACGACCTGTTCGTCACCAACCCGACGCGGCTCCAGCGCGGCATCGACGAGGGTGCCGCCAACGCGCTGCTCGTCAAGGTCAACCAGATCGGCACGCTCACGGAGACGCTCGACGCCGTGGCGCTCGCTACTCGCAACGGGTACCGCAGCATGATGTCGCATCGATCAGGCGAGACCGAGGACACCACCATCGCCGATCTCGCGGTCGCGACCGACTGTGGGCAGATCAAGACCGGTGCGCCGGCCCGATCGGAGCGCGTGGCGAAGTACAACCAGCTGCTGCGCATCGAGGAGGAGCTCGCTGAGGCCGCCCGCTACGCCGGTGCTTCCGCGTTCCCGCGTTTCGCTCGCTGACCGCCACGGGGTTTCGTGACACGATCGACCCGTGAGCGGGATCGGGAGTGACGTGCGCCCTGAAACGCCGTCTCCGGTCCGCCCACCCCGTCCGCCGGCACCCAAGGGCGGTTCCTTCACCGGGCGCGCGCTCATCCTCGGGCTCGTCGCCGCAACCCTCCTGCTGACCCTTGCCGTGCCGGTTCGTGCCTGGTTCTCCCAGCGGGCGCAGATCGCCGGTCTGCGGGCCGACGTCGATTCTGCTCGCGATCGGGTGGCCGCTCTGCAGATTCAACAGCAGCGATGGGACGACCCGTCCTTCGTTGCGGCCGAGGCCCGGCGCCGACTGCACTTCGTCCTGCCGGGCGAGGTCGGCTTCGTGACGCTTGGCTCGCAGGCAGCCTTGAGCGCCGATGCAGCCGAGCAAGGCCCACAGGCACCCTGGTTCACCTCGCTCTGGGGCGCACTGCAGGAGGCCGACGACCATGCCAGCAAGCCCGCCGCCAACTGACGGGCTCGACCCGGCCGACACCGCTGCGGTCACCCGTCAGCTCGGCCGTGAACCCCGTGGTGCGGTCCGCGTCGCTCACCGCTGCGCCTGTGGTGAGCCGGATGTCGTGATGACGTCGCCGCGCCTCCCCGACGGCACGCCGTTCCCGACCCTCTACTACTTGACGTGCCCGAAGGCCGCTGCTGCGATCGGCACGCTGGAAAGCAGCGGCCTGATGCGCGATATGGAGGCCAGGCTCGCTGATGAGCCGAAACTAGCCGAGGCATACCGAGCAGCGCACGAGGCCTACCTTCGCGAGCGCGACACCCTCGATCACGTCGACGAGATCGACGGCATCAGTGCCGGCGGCATGCCCTCCCGTGTGAAGTGTCTGCATGTGCTCGTCGGTCATGCATTGGCGGCAGGGCCAGGAGTGAATCCGTTGGGCGACGAGGCGCTCGCTGCGCTCGGGTCCTGGTGGAAGCCCAGCTCGTGTGCTGACGGCCTCACCGCGTGAACGCTCCTGTTGCCGCAATCGACTGCGGTACCAACGCAATCCGGCTGCTCGTCGCGGATGTGCGCCCCGACGGAACGCTGGACGAGCGCGTCCGGCTGATGCGGATCGTGCGGCTCGGCGAGGGAGTCGACAGGACGGGAGAGTTCGCGCCGCTTGCACTTGAGCGGACATTCGCCGCATTGGACGAGTACGCCGACGTGATGCGCGAGCACGGCTTCGTCCGTGCGCGCTTCGTTGCCACGTCCGCAACGCGAGACGTCTCAAACCGCGATGCCTTCGTTGACGGCGTGCATGCGCGCATCGGGATCGAGCCGGAGGTCATCACGGGCACTGAAGAGGCGGCACTGTCCTTCACGGGGGCCGTGCGGGGTCTCCCGTCGGCGGCCGTTGCGCTGCCCGCCCTCGTTGTGGACATCGGCGGCGGTTCGACCGAGTTCGTCCTGGGGTCCAGTGGCCCCGAAGTGTCAGTGAGTGTAGACATCGGTTGCGTGCGGATGACAGAGCGGCACCTGCACGGTGACCCACCGACGACCGATCAGATCACGGCGGCCCAGGTCGATATCGATGTAGCCGTCGCGCTCGCCGGGCGAAGCGTCCCGTTCGAGCGGGCGGCGAGTTTCGTGGGCCTGGCCGGTACCGTCACGACCGTCGCCGCCATGGCGATGGACCTCCCGACCTATGACCCGACGGTGCTGCACGGGTCGGTGATCTCCATCGAGGACGTGTCCCGCGTGGCGACCGTCCTCCTGCAGATGACGCGGGCGGAGCGAGCCGCCCTGCCCTACATGCATCCGGGACGGGTGGACATCATCGGTGGGGGAGCGATGGTCCTCGAGAGCGCGATGCGGGCAGCGGGAGCGGCCGAGGTGACGGTTTCCGAGACGGACATCCTCGATGGCATCGTTTACAGCCTGCTCAGCAAATAGGCGCTATACCCCCTGCCACCTTTCATGTAACCGCTTGTGTTCCGTGGCGGCGAGTGCCTAGACTCGATGGTCAGGAGGATCTCGTGGCCATCACGATCAAGGACGTTGCGGACGCCGCGGGCGTGTCTACCGCGACGGTCTCGCGCGCCCTCCGCGGCCTCCCGAATGTCGATTCGGGCACGCGCGAGCGAATCCAGCGCATCGCAGCCGAACTCGACTACGTCATCTCGCCCAGTGCCTCGCGGCTCGCGAGTGGGCGCACGGGCAGCATCGCCGTCATCACCCCGTACATCGCGCGCTGGTTCTTCAGCACGGTGCTGTCCGGGGTCGAGTCGGTGCTGCAGAACGCCGGCATGGATCTGCTCCTGATGAGCGTGAGCACCCCCGACGGCCAGCAGCACCGTCTCCCGCCCGCCCCACGTCTTCGCCGCCGTGTCGATGGCGTCCTGGTTATCGCGCTGCCACCCCATGATCAGCAGCTGCGCGAAGTTCTGGCGCTCAACATGCCGACGAGCCTCATCGGCGTGACCCTCGAAGGTATTCCCAGCGTGACTATCGACGACGTCCTCGCTGGTCAGATCGCCACTCAGCACCTCATCAACCTTGGGCACACGCGCATCGGCGTGATCACCGGAGCTCCTGTGGAGGAGCCGTTCACCGCCGATCATGACCGTCATCGCGGTTTTCAGCAGGCGATGAACGCGGCTGGGCTGGATGTCGACTCAGCACTTGAGGCCTATGGGTTCTTCACGATCGCGGGTGGCGAGCAGGCGATGACGGCACTCCTCACACAGCGGAACCCACCGACCGCGGTGTTCGCCATGTCTGACGAGATGGCCTTTGGAGCGATGAAGGCCATGCGTAGCCACGGGCTTCAGCCGGGGCGCGACATCTCGCTTGTCGGAGTCGATGGTCATGACATGTCGGAGTTCCTCGACCTCACGACTGTCGTTCAGCCGGTGCAGGACCTGGGACGCATCGCGGCCGAGGCCCTGGTTGGGCAGCTGCAGTCTTCGGGCGGTGAAGTCGAGGCTGACTCGATCATCCTGCCCACGCAACTCCTCGTCCGTGGGTCGACTAGCCCGATCAAGGGCTGATCGACCCACGGCACGTTGCCTACGAAAGTCGCAGCTGAGCGCCTTCGGTGTCGAAGACGTACGTACGCGTCGGACTGACCTTCACGACTGACCCGATCTTCGGTGCGGCCATGCCCTGACCGCGAGCCACCAGGTCGACGAGGCCATCGGGACCCGAGTAGCTGCCGTAGACGTAGGTATCGGCCCCGAGTTCCTCGACCAGGGTGACCGTCATGTCGGCGCCATCGGCCGACAGGGCAAGGTCCTCTGGGCGGACGCCGACAAGCACCTTGCCGGATGCGGCCTTGTCGAGGAATGCCCGCTCGACAGGAACGGTGAATCCGTTCATGTCGACACCGCCGTCGACGATAGGTGCCGCGATCATGTTCATCGACGGAGAGCCGATGAACGTGCCGACGAAAGCGTTGGCCGGGTTGTCGTACAGCTCGCGCGGGCTCGCGCACTGCTGCAGGATGCCGTCCTTGAGCACTGCGACCCGGTCACCCATGGTCATGGCCTCGACCTGGTCGTGGGTGACGTACAGCGTGGTCGTGCCAAGACGCCGCTGGAGAGCGGCAATCTGCGTGCGGGTCTGCACGCGCAGCT
>CAIVQM010000215.1 GCA_903908025.1 uncultured bacterium | reverse complement strand
CGGGGAGTTCGTCAGCGACGCGTGCCAGCCGACGCAGGGGTGAGGCGATCGATCGTGCAAGCAACCACGCGACGAGCGCTGCAGCGACAATGACGGTCAGAACGAAGACCACCAGCCACCGCTGTGTCTCCTGGACCTCGTGAGTCACGATGGATTCCGGAAGTGACAGTCGAACGGCCGCAGTAATGCCGTAGTTCTGGATGACGGGTGCAGCGACGTAGCGAAGTGGCTCGCCGATGGTCACCGATGTCCGAACATCCGAGGTCAACGACCCGGCCAGCGCCGAATTCACCTCGGGACGATCGAAGAGTCGGTCGAGGGACGAGTTGTCGCTGTCGGCGATCAGGCTGCGATTCAGGTCGACGACGACGACGCGCGCACCTGTGCGTGCCGCCGCCGCCTCGGCCGTCGCCTGCCACTCGGTGGACGGCTGCGATGACAGGGTCGCAGCGGTGGTCAGGGTGTCGACCTCGAGGTTGGCAACGAACGCGGTCCGCTGATCGTTGGCAACGACGACCGCCATGGGAACGGCGAGAGCAACGGCGACGACGGCCACCAGGACCGCCATCGCCAGGACGAGGCGGCGAGTCACGCGTTGTCTACCGCGAGGCGGTAGCCGACCCCCCGCACCGTCTCGATCAGCTCGGCATCGCCCAGCTTCTTGCGAAGCGATGCGATATGGACATCAAGGGTCTTACCCGTGCCGATCCATACTGGATCCCACACGCGCGAGAACAGTTCCTGACGAGGCACTGCACGACCCGGCTCCTCCGCCAGAACGGCCAGCAGGTCGAACTCCTTCGCGGTCAGCTCGACCGGATTCCCGTCCAGGACAACACGATGCCGCGCACGATCCACGACGAGGCGACCCGAGTCCAAGCTGGTGTCGATGCGTCGTCGGCGCGCAACCGCCCGCACCCGCGCGGCCAGTTCGCGCACGGAGAACGGCTTGACGACATAGTCGTCGGCGCCGAGCTCGAGTCCGACGATGCGATCCGTCTCGTCTCCGCGAGCGGTGGCGATGATGACCGGAACATCGGACACCCGACGCAGTTCGCGCAGCACCTCGAGTCCGTCGCCATCCGGCAGCCCCAGATCGAGCAGCACCACGTCGACGTTCTGCGCTGCGGCCAATACCTGACTCGCGTACGCGACATGCTCGGTCTCGATGCCATTCCGCTTCAGCCCGGCGAGCAACGGCTCCGAGACAGCCGGATCGTCCTCAACCACCAGCACCTTCATGGGCCCATCGTGGCATGCCCGGTCGCCTGATGGTGACTGCCGGCCAGCAGGCTGAGGCGTGGACGCAGACCTTACTTCCGCTTAACCTCGGCGTGAGCGGACCTTGTTGGAGCCTCCGTACCTTCATTACTACGGGATAGGCCCGCTGAAAGACCGAAGCGAATGGACCACGAGATGTCGAACTCCCGCCGCACGACGGCCCCCCTCCGTGGACGCCGGAACCGCTCGACGGCCGACAAGATCATCTCCGCCGGATTGGCGACTGCCACGTGCGTCGGAATCGTCGGCGTCATCGGCGTCCGAACGATCGAGGCGAGCGCCGCTGCCGATTCATCGTCCACCGAATCCTCGTCCTCCGACACCGCTACACCGGGTGCAGCGGTTGCTCAGGTCGCCGTCTCGTCCACCGGGCTCACTGAGGCCCAGCTCGACGAGTACGCGGCGCAGCTCGCTGCGGAGGGCGCGAAGCTGGACGCCTACCGCGCGAAGCTGCTCAAGGTCGCCAACCAGCTGAATGCCGCCAGCGCCGGCTCAACCACCACCACCCAGAAGCAGCCCGCCGCACGGCCCGCCGCCACAGCGCCCAAGGCCAAGCCCGTTTCCAAGCCTGCCGCGAAGCCGGTTGCCAAGCCCGTTGCCAAGCCCAAGCCCGCGGCCGCACCGGCACCCGCTGCCCAGAAGCCGCAGACCACCACCAAGAGCAGCTGACCCGATGACGGCGGGCGACGTGCAGTTCCGGGCGATGGGCACCGACTGCCACGTCCTGGTGCACGCGCCCACCGAGTTGCTCGACGACCTGACCGACCTGGCGCGTGAGCGCGTCGAATTGCTTGAACAGTGCTGGAGCAGGTTCCGTCCCGACAGCGAGCTCAGCCACCTGAACGGCACGGCCGGGCTGGGTCCGCGCATCGTGTCCGCCGACCTACTGCTCCTCGCGCGCCGGATGCATGACGCCTGGCGGAGATCCGGCGGACTCTTCGATCCGACCGTCCTCACCTCGATGATGACTCTTGGCTACGACACGGATTTCGCAACGGTGGCCGCTCGGCCCGCAAACTCCCTGACCGACATCACCCTGGCCGCCGCCCCCGGCATGAGTGGCGTGGTGATCGATGTCCAAGCGTCGACGATCAGCCTGCCTTCCGGAGTGGGACTGGACCCCGGCGCAATCGGCAAGGGGCTGGCCGCCGACGTCATCGCCGACGAGCTGTGGTCCGCCGGCGCGCAAGGTGTTCTCGTCAATCTCGGCGGCGACATCTCCATCGCGGGCCGCGCACCCGCTGAGACCCCCTGGAGCATTGGTGTCGAGGACGAGCGGCGCGATGTCGACGCACCCGACCGGGTACTACGTGTGCTCGAGTTCCCCCTCGGAACCGAACGGATCGGCATTGCCACCTCGACGACCCTCAAGCGCCGCTGGGCACAGGGACGACGCCACCACGTGATCGATCCACGCACCGGAACAATGAGCACCAGTGACCTTGTCCAGGTCACGATCGTCGCCGGAACGGCGTGGGAGGCCGAGACCCTGGCCACCACAGCACTGCTGATGTCGTCGACCGAGGCCGCCGCCTGGATCCATCCCCTCGACGTCACCGGCATACTTCTTACAGCGGACCACGATCTGCAGACCGACGAGGAGCACGCACGTGGCTGACATCCCCTGGACGTGGCTCGGCATCCGGGCATCCGGCATCACCACGTGGGGCCTGCTAACCGCCGTCGTGCTCTGGGGCATCCTGCTGAAGACGCAGATCCTGGGCCGCGTGGCGTCGCCGATGCGACTGCTCGACCTGCATCGCTGGCTCGGAGCTGTGGCTATCGGCTTCCTGCTCGTCCACATGGGCCTGTTGCTCATCGATCCGGCCGTGCACTTCACCGCCCTGCAGATCCTCATCCCAGGTGTCGCTCCATGGAAGACCCTCGCCGTAGCGCTCGGCACGATCGCCTTCTGGCTGCTCATTCCGGTCACCTTCCTCGGGCGCCTCCGAGCCAAGATGGGGCTGGTCGGCAATCGCTGGTTCAAGCGGTCCCACCTGATCGCCTATGCAGCGTGGCCGTTCGCCACTGCCCACTACGTTCTTGCCGGTACGGATGCACTGGCGGAGTGGTCGCTGGCCATGCTGTTCGCCGGCGCGGCTCTCATCGTCCTGGCCCTGCTGGCCCGCGGGTTCGTCCCCGCGCCCGGCCCGGTCCGTCCGATCACCGAGAAGAGCTCACAACCCCTTACCTCGGCTTAACCTCGCACTGGTGCGCTTCTGGGGACCATGTCTCTAACGTTCATCTCAGCAGGCAGAACAGCACGCACCGCCCCTAATCAAGGAGATCCCCATGCAGCGCTCAAGCATCATCGCCACCGTCGTCGCAGCCGGCGGAGTGCTCATCGCGGGATCCGTCGCCTCCGTGGCCGTCATCAACGCAGCCTCCAGCAGCCAGCCGACCTCCGAGACCATCGCCATGGTGTCGACGCAGAGTCCGTCAGTTCAGCCCGTCGTCACCCCCGTGG
>CAIVQM010000214.1 GCA_903908025.1 uncultured bacterium | reverse complement strand
GCGGCGGGTTCGGCAACGCTGAGCGCCAGTACTACACCAATCGGCCGGAGAACGTGTCGACAGATGGCGCAGGCAGCCTGGCCGTCACCGCGCGCAGGGAGACTCTCCCCGGTTCGAGTTGCTGGTACGGCACCTGCCAGTACACATCCGGCCGCATCCGATCTTGCCGGTGTGCTTGAGCAGGGCAACCATGAGTCCTAGCCGCCAGTAGTCGGGCTTCTCCTCCACTGCGCGACGCGAGTTCGCAAGCCGTGTGACGATTCTGTCGCGCATGGTTCCGGTGTAGTTGGCGGGCTGCCAGGTAGGGCCGTCACGACGCCACGAGCGATAGCTGTAGTCGAGGGCTTCGGCCAGCAATTCATCCTTGTTGGCGAATTGCCAGTACACGGAACTGGCTGGCACCTTCGCCCGCTCAGTGATGAGCGCAACGGTGGTGCCGTCATAGCCGCGCTCAGCGGCAATCGCCAACGCTGACTCCAGGATGCGCTGTCGCGACTCGAGTCCCTGACGATGCCGGCGCGGCGTCTTGGCTGGCATCTCACCTCGTTCGGTCAGGAAGGTGGTCCTGCCACCGACCACTCTGGAGCGCTCATTCTAGTGGGGATTCCATGTTGGCCGACTGGCCCGATTGTGCTCAAGCATGGTGTTTCACCGTGCGGAACAGTCGGCTTCCCCCGGTGGCATCTGTTTCGGCCTGTTCGACCCGTTGCGTCTGAAGGCTATTGGCCTTCAGCAGCGTCACGAAGGCACGGACTGCAGGACGGGTACGCGATCGTCAGGGGATCCGACGCCGCTGGCGTGCAGGTGATCGAGATCTCGCACGCCGACGGCCTTGGGGGATCCAGCCTCAACTACGGCATCGACACCACCTACAACGCCAAGGAACTTGCATACCCAGCATGCCGCCCAGGAGGGTCAACTCCGTCCGCTTGGATGACGGAGACGTTCAGGCAGGTGCACCGTCATCGATCCACGATCGCAGCGACGGGATGTCGACCGTTGCGACTTCACCTTCGTTGAGCTCGGAGAGCGTGGTGGTGGTGGGAGTGTCCGCGGGAATCGCGAAGTGTGCGTACATCACGTCCTTCGTGACGGGGTAGGCATCGAGCACGTCCTGGATGCTCATCCAGCCCTTGATGTCCGAGGTGCTTGCTCCGGCTGCCTGCGCAACGCGTTCGCCACTGCTGGCGGTCATCTGGCCGGTGGTCCTGAACCAGCCCAGGGATTGGCTGCCGACGACGAGCGCGGCAATCACGGCGATCAGGACGCCGACGTAGACGAGGACCGGAAGCCGCCTGTTGCCGTGGTTGGTTGGAGTTGGTACCGGCCGGGCGCTCGCCGGGATCCGCAGCATCGGCTGCTCAGGAGTGCTGGTGGGGGTGTCGAGGGTGCTCATCGCAGGGCGCCTTCCTTCGTGTCGAGGTCGGAGGTGTGGACAGGCAGACGGGATGGGAAAGTCACGGTGAGAGCCAGCGCGTTCTGGCTGGGGCAGGCAGCGACGCATTCGAGACAGCCGATGCAGTTGGAGTCGGTGACGCGGGTTGCCTGATTCACCTCGATGTTCATCGGGCAGGCGTTGTTGCAGATGGTGCAGCCCAGGCATGCATCGGCGTTGCGTTGGATCGCGATGGGACTGGCCTTGCTGATGAGGCCTTGCACGGCACCCAGAGGACAGGCGTACCGGCAGAAGGGTCGGTCGACGAACACGCTCAGTCCGAGGACGGCGATCAGGACGACGAAGGCGGTGCTGATCTCGAACTCGGCGATGGAGAGCAGTGCGTTCCACGGATCGAACTCGCGGAACACCATGACGCCGGTCACCGCGGCACCGCCGACTGCCCAGACGAGAACGACGTAGCGTCCGTAGCGCAGGATGTGATCCACCCGCGGCCACCAGGGCGTGTTTGCTCGGATCGCTCGTCCGGCTCGTCGCATCCAGGGCGCTCGGTCGGTGACCGCCCGAG
>CAIVQM010000213.1 GCA_903908025.1 uncultured bacterium | reverse complement strand
CTCGCCGGCCGCACCACGTACGAGCTCACCACCGAACGCCTCTACCGCCGCGACCACTGGACCATCACCGGCCGCCCCGCCGGCGGACGCACACCCGTCTTCGCCGAGCACCAGTGCCACGCGCCCATCCCCGCCACCTGGGCGATCACTCGCCCACCAGCTCTGCCAGCGAAGACGATCAGCCAGGAGGAAGCCACGTGTCCGTTCTGAACTGCGTGATCTGCCATCATCCACAGGCGATCGAGCGGATGGCGTGCACATCCTGCGAGATCACGATGAGCAGGCAGCTGACCGACATCGTCGAGTTCTACTGCCTGGCCGAGGGCGAGCTGTCGCCCGGCTCGGGCACGGGCGCACGCGGCACGGAGCGCGGCCTGGGCGTGCGGATGTCGGCCCTGGACTTCCTCGCCGGCTACGACGCCGTGGCGATCCTGGCGTCCTGGGAGGGCGAATGGCGCGAGCACTACGGACTGTCCATCGCGCCCATGATCGCCCGCCCATCGCCGTCCCTGAACCGCTCTGTGGCCTTCCTGCGGGCATGGCTTCCCCGCGCCTGCGACAACCACCCCGCCATCGACGACTTCGCCCACGAGCTGCGCGACTGCTGGAGCGAGGGACGCAGCGCTGCACGATGCTCACCACCGAGGAACCAGTCGATCACCTGCCCCGCCGACCATCCGGACGACCAGGCGCGCATGTGCGGCTACCGCATCCCCATCGACGCCGACCACACCCATGGCATCGTGACCTGCAAGCGATGCCGCACCGACTGGGACGTCATGCACCTGATGCACGTCGTCATCAGCACACCAGGCGCCGAGTTCTGGGCAGACCCCGAAGCAGCCGCCGGATACTCAGGCGTCCATCAAGGGCAACTCAAGAAGTGGGCGCGCCGGGGCCTGCTCGATGTCAGCCATGGGCGGTACAACTTGCAGCAGATCCGGATGGCGACGGCAGGGGAGACGGCATGACGCACAGGCGGATGCCTCGTCACGGCGAGCACAGGGTCTGGGATCGCCGCTCCAGTTCGTGGACGATTGGGCTTCCAGACCTTCCTGAGGCGCAGCAGGAGACACTCGCAGTCCTGACGTTGGACGACCTGGCGGCCTGCTATGACCAGAACCAGATTGGCTGGACCTACGAGGTCATGAAGGAAGCCGCAAGGATGACATCCCACGGCGTCCCACTCACCGTCGAGCTTGTGGCCTACCTCGAGTGCATGGCCATCCGTGCTGCAGGCAGGCTCGAGCAGGCTGCTGTATCCGATCGCAGCCGCAGGGAAGAGGTGCAGGAGCGCAAGCGGACCCTCTCGTGGGTGTACTTCCTGCGCCACGACGACAAAGTCAAGATCGGTGTCAGCATGGATCCAGTCGCCCGCGCGTTGCAGCTTTCCCACCGCCCGTCGGACATCGTGGGCGTCGTCCAAGGGAACGAGCGGCTAGAGCGATCGCTTCACGCAAGATTCGCCTCTGATCGAGACGGCAACACCGAGTGGTTTACATGGACGACGCAGATCGCCGACTACGTCGCCCAATACGCCGACGCCTTCACGCCCCAGCATCAGGCGTATTGCAAGCCATCTCCCGCACCGTCACCCCGCAAGAGCCGAAGTGGGTACGACGGATTACTCAGGGCCATCACGGGCGTGGACGCTTGACAATCGACTGGCTGTAACTACTGTCAGCATCAGTCTGGTTGTCGTGTGACCAGAGCCAGCCCCGCCAGTGAGCGGGGCTTCGTCGTATCCGACGCGGGATGGCGCAGCCGGCAGCGCGCGTGACTCGACGCGGAGTGGTGCAGCGGTAGCACGCCGGCCTCATGCGCCGGAAGTCGTGGGTTCGATCCCCACCTCCGCAACCAAAGGCAGGCGCCCATGCCACGCATCGGCGGACACAGATGGCGCGTCCTCAAGCAGCAGGTCATCGCTGAAGAGGGCGGCATCTGCCACCTGTGCCACGCGCCAGGGTCAGACAGCGCCGACCACCTCATCCCCATCGAGTTCCGGCCCGACCTCGAGTTCGTGCGTGAGAATGTTCGCGCCGTCCATCACAACGCCTGGCCACGCTGCAACCGCACACGTGGCAGCAAGCCCGTACCAGCCACCACCACGCTGCGCACCACGCGCGACTGGTGATCGCACCCACCCAGGACGATCGCCCCGCCTTGAGCCCCCAGCGACCCGTGCGAGGCATGGGGCACCCACCCCTCCCCACCCATTAGGGGGCGACCG
>CAIVQM010000212.1 GCA_903908025.1 uncultured bacterium | reverse complement strand
CGACAAGGAAGGACTCGAGACCATCATCGAGATGCGCAGGCTCAAGCCCGACGTGCCGATCATCGCCATGTCAGGCGGCGGGCGCGGGAACGCCACGGACTACCTGGACCTCGCCGCCAAGCTCGGCGCGCGCAAGACGCTGACGAAACCATTCCCGACGCAGGCGCTGCTTGACGCCGTGAACGACGTACTGCGCGACTAGCCAGGCACTGCCGGCAGGCGCGGCGGCTCGGTGTGGAGGACGCGCTGGACCTCCGTGAGCAGCGTCTCCAGCGCGATCGGCTTCCCCAGAAAGGAGACGACGACCCCGGGCGGCCCCGGCCATTCGATCACGCTCTGCACATAGCCCGACATGTAGATCACCTTGAGGGACGGGCTGATCGCGGCGATCTGATCGATCATCCGCATGCCGGTCATCACAGGCATCATCACGTCGGCGAGGATGACATCGGGCCGCTCCGCCTCGGGTGTTGCCGCAAAGTGCGCGATGGCCTCGGTGGCGTCGCCCGTGTCCCACAGCACGTGCCCGTCCTCGAGGAGCATCTCCTTGAGCAGGCTGCGGAGCGTCGCGTCGTCGTCGACGATCCAGATGCGGGCGGCGACCGGTGGCATCACGACCGCCTCGCGCCGAGGTTCCACAGCGACTGGCGGCGCTCCCTCGGTGGCAACGGCCGCCACGGGCTTGTACGGCACCGCGACGCACACCATGTCGCGCCCCCCGTTCTTGGCCTGGTAGAGCGCGCGGTCGGCTTCTCCGAGGAGCACTTCATACGATCCCATCCCCTTCTCGTAGTGAACGACACCGGCACTCGCCGTCTGCACCCCCCACCGCAGGTGGGACTCGCGCAGCTGGTCGAGCACGCGATGCGCAAACAAGACCGCCGATTCCGTGTCGGTATCGCGCAATACTGAAACGAACTCCTCTCCGCCGAACCGCCCGGAGATGTTCTCCTTGCGGGTGTTCGCGGTCAGCACGCGCGCGAAGAGCTGGAGCGTCATGTCGCCTGAGGCATGCCCCTGCTCGTCATTGACACGCTTGAAATGATCGAGGTCAAACATGACCACCGTAAGCCCCCGCCCCCGCTCGGCCGCCGCGAACTCGCGTTCCAGCGCATCCTCGACGTGGCGGCGGTTCGGCAGGCCGGTGAGCCGGTCGATCAGTGCCAGTTCCTCCGCCGCATGGCGCTCGGCGCGCAGCACCTCTGCCAGCACGGCAATGCCGACCGACACGGCCAGATACGCCGCGACGATCGCCAGCAGCATCGTCCAGTTCGGGTCGGCCAGCTCGAACGCGACCACGCTGACCTGCGTCGCCGTGATCACCGCCATGCCGCCAGCAAGCGCCACCGCCACGCCTTGCAGGCCGCGGTAGTAGGCGAGCAGGAAGGCCGGAATGAGGGCCGTCAGCCAGATGAGCATCCCACCGCCGTTGCTCGTCCAGTCCGGTAACTCGTAGACGGTGACGACCGGTATCACGAGCGCCGCGATGGAGATCACGAGGGCGCGCGGCGGCACGCGTGCCGGCGCGTGGTGGTGGTGAATCAACGCCGCGTGGTTACTCACGGACCGGCACCGTGGGACGCGGGGCGGATCCACCGGCCGGGAACTCCTGATCCCTGGTCCGCCAGTTGGACAGCCAGACAAGGAGCGCATCCTCGCTCATCGGCCGGGCAAAGAAATACCCCTGGATCACGTCACACTGCATCGCCTCCACCACATCGAGGTCTTCCTGCTCCTGCACCCCCTCGGCCACCGACGTCATCTTGAGTGTGCGGGCCAGCGCCACGCTCGCTTCGACGACCGAGCGCTTGAGGTGTGACTTCGCACACCCGTGGACGAACTCGCGATCAATCTTGATCTCCGCAAACGGCACCCGCTCGAGCTGGGCGAGTCCCGATTCGCCCATCCCGAAGTCGTCCACCGCCAGTTGGAACCCCTTGAGATGCAGGCGGAGCGCCACGTCCACCATGCGCACGACGTTGCGCGCGACTTCCGTCTCGGTGATCTCCAGCGTGATGCTCCCGTTGGGCACGGCGCTCGCGCGGGCCAGGATCTCGATGTGTTCCGGCAGGTCGAGCCGCTCGAAGGCGCGTGCCGACAGGTTGACGGCCACCCCAAGCCCATGGCCCGCACGCCGCACCCGCCCCGCAAACCCGATGGCCTCGGCCAGCGAAAAGTCGGTGAGGAGCGCGGAGTGGTCATCAGAGCGCTCCAACGCCGGCATGAACGCCGATGGCTGAAAGAGGCCAAGGGTCGGGTGCCTCCAGCGGATGAGCGCTTCCACGCCCGCGACTCGCCGCGACCGCAGGTCGATCTTGGGTTGATAGAACAGCTGCAGTTCCTGCCGCAGAAACGCATCGCCGATTTCACCCTCGGGCGCCGAGGCGACACTGCTCTGCTCGACCGGCTTCGCACTCGACACGAGGTCCAGGATGGACGCGAGGTTCTCCGCCGTCACCGGTTTGTGGATCGTGCCGAGGACGCGCAGCCCCTGCAGGCTGGCGAGGGTGCCCGCGATCTCGATGACGCGGTCCGCCTCCACACTCATGATGACGACGGCGGCCTCGACGCCAAGCGCAGCGAGCGCGCGGATCGTCTCGATCCCGTCGCGCTCGGGCATGTGCAGATCGCAGAGGATCAGGTCGAACCGCGCCCCGGGGGCCGTCACACAGGACAGGGCCTGACGCGCGCTGCTGGCCTCGACGACGTCGTCAACGCCCAGATCGCGCAGCACGCCACACACCGCAGTACGCACCTGCAGCTGATCGTCGATGACCAGCACGCGTACATCGTGGGTCCGAAGCTGTCCCACCGGCACTCCCGGGTCGGACGAAACGGCTCGCACTCCACCGACCGATGCGCGCCTGCTTCAACGTTGCGCCCAAAGAGACAGTCCGTCAACTCGCGCAGCGTGACGAGGCCCTATCCAAAACACAGAACCGCCGCCGCAAGCAGGACGCTCACGGCGGCGGTACGCTGGCATCAGTGACGACTGCTTACGGAATCAGATCCCCATCGGGCGGCACCGGCGGTCCATTCGGCGGACGCTGTTGGTTACGGGGACGTCCCTGCACCGGACCCATCCTCTGGCCCATCCCCGGTCCCATCCCCGGACCCATGCCCTGCTGACCCATGCCGCCGGGCCGCATGCCACCACCCATCGGCCGCGCACCGCGGCCCTGACCCTGCATGCCCTGTTGCCGCAGCGCTTCAACGCGCCGGAACATCTGCT
>CAIVQM010000211.1 GCA_903908025.1 uncultured bacterium | reverse complement strand
TTCAGGGGGCTGGCCGCCGGCGGACGGGCCACCGCCAGGGCGGCCGATAGCAGGCCGCCGGCCCGCTCGCCGATGTGCGCGGCCGTGCGCGACATGTCACTGACCGTGTCGCGGACGGCTTCGAAGGCCGCCGCCGGTCGGGTGGTGAGCTCCGTGAACGCCTGTGCCAGCAGTTCGACATCGCTGGGCTCCTGGCGCGGTCGCCAGCTGTCGCCCGCGACGACGGCTGTCTCCTCGGTTGTGTCGAGCATGACCTGCGCGATGTCGACCGCGGACAGACCGTCGACCAGCGACTCGTGACTCTTGCTGACGATGGCGAAGCTGCCGTCGGACAGGCCCTCGACCAGGTACATCTCCCACAACGGGCGGCTGCGGTCGAGCGGGCGACTCATCAGCCGTGCAACCAACTCGTTGAGTTGCTCACGCGAACCCGGCTTGGGCAGCGCCGATCGACGCACGTGGTACGTGACGTCGAAGCGCTCGTCATCGACCCACACGGGCCGGGCCAGGCCGAAGGGCACATCGCGAACGCGCTGGCGATAGCGCGGCACGAAGGGGATGCGCTGCTTGATCAGGCGGACGAGCCGTTCGTGGTCGAACCCGCCGGCGGGCGGGGTGAAGATGGCGACGCCACCGGCATGCATCGGGGTGCTGGCGTCCTCCATGAAGAGGAAGGACGCGTCGAGGGCGGACATGCGACTCGGCATGCGTACTCCCCTCGATCGGGCGGCCACCTCCGGACGACACCGGTGCTACTCACCAGTATCTATCCTGACACGGCAGCTATCCAGACACGGCAACGACGGCCAGCCCCCTCATTGCCGCTCGGATCCTCGATCTGCGTGCTCCCTCCCCCAACGATCGACCATCCCGCCAGCAGGCAGCGAGGGCACGCGGGTCCGCCGGGACAGGGTGGACGGGCGCCATCACCCCGCAGCCGGCCAGCGCCTCCCGCCAGGCCCGATCACTGCCGCGGGCCCGGTTGCGCACGAGGGTCACGCCGACACCGCCCGTCCGCGCACGCAGAGCCGGCCATGCCGCGGCGACCCGGGCGGCTCCGACCACCCCGGCATCCGCGACGGCCAGGACGTGGTCGGCGGCCGCGAGGGCGGTCAGGGCCGCGCCATTGCGTCGCCGCGACCACGCGCCGGCCGGGTCGTCGTCCTCGAGGCAGAAGCCGATGTCGATGACGGTGACGTCATATGCGGTGCGGCAGGTCTCCCAGACGCGCTCAAGGGCGGCGGGCCGAAGGTCCGGCCACTGCACGGTCGTCGGAAGTCCACCGAGGATGTGCCAACTGCCGCGAACCTGTCGTGCACAGGTACGCAGGATGCTGTCAGTGAGGGAGCCGTTGTCGGCGTGGCGGCAGGCAACGAGCAGGCCGCTCGTCTCCTCGACGATGCCCAGGGACATCGTGACGGCGGGGGCATACGTGTCGGCATCGACGAGGCAGACACGTTTCCCCGACTCGGCCAGCGCCTCCGCAACTCCCGTCGCCACCGTGGTGCGCCCCGGCGACCCCATCGCTCCCCACACCACGATGATCCGGCCGGGCGCGGTCGCCTCAATGACGTCCCCGCCGACATCGTCTGCAGTCGGCTCCCAGCAGCCGGTCGACCAGACACCCGCGCCGGGCACCTGACCCGATGCGCCGGTCAGCTCCGCACTGAGCACCCGCAATGTGGCATCGGCCGTCGGGCCGGTCCGCATGATGCGGCTGATCCCCACGCTTGCCAGTCGTTCGGCATCCGTCTCCCCACCGGCGAGTCCGATGATGACGCGTGCGTAGGCCCCAGCGGAGGGGGCCGATAGTCGCTCGACGAGATCGACGGACAACCGCGGCAGCCCCGCCGACACGACGACAGCCGCCGACGACTCGGTTGCTCCGGCGGCCAGGAGATCGACGCCGTCGACACACCGCCGCAGCACCCGCAGGCCGCTGTCGCCCGCGTCCGCCACGAGTTGCTGCTCCTGTGGGAGTTCGGGGACGGCGAGCAGTATCCCGATCACGACAGCACCTGCTGACTGGTCAGCGGCACCGCGACGAGATCGGTCACTCCCGCCCGACTGGCGGCGACCACTGCGGGAACCTCATCGGCCGGCACCTCAAGGACGACCCCGAGCTCGCCACTGATCCCGACATCGGACCCGGCCAGGGCTATCACGCGCACGGCGGGGAGCACGAGGCTCGGGGCTGCGCCGACCTGCCCATCAGTTGATGCGGCATCGCGCGCTGTCGACCACATATCGACGATGTCGCCCGCCTGCAGGCCGGCGGGGGCATGCATCGGGTCGACCGGAATCGTGACCTCGCGCGTCGCTGCTGCGGCCGGCTGCGTCAACGCCGCTCGCGGCAGAAGTTCGCCCGCCTGCACCGGCCAGCGCAGCACCCCCGCGGCGTCGACATCCGATCCGACATAGCGATCCCCTGCGACGTTTCGGCTGACGGAAACCGGCTCGAGGTCGACCGGCGCCGACCCGGCGGACAGGTCGCGGCTCGCGCGCCACACAGTGACCGTGTCCTCTCCCGCCGACAGCAGCGTCGCACCGACGACCATCGACACCACGAGTAGGGCCAGGCCCGCCCACAGGCGAAGGTCGCCGAACCGCGCCCGTTGGAGTCGGCGTGCGGCGGGGACCGTCGAGACGGACGAACCCGACGAACCCGAGACTGATTCCGTTGCACTCCCCCGCCGACCCATGCCATCCCCCACCTCGTCCGGCCATTCGCCGTCCCGTCAGGATCGCTCGTCGCGCCAGATTTCGCGAATGACTATCCACAGGCGGCCGGTCCTGCGGCGGAACACCACGGGCATTTGGGACGATCTGGGGGTGGCACCCCGTTTCCTCACCCTCGCCGACGTCTCCGAGACCCTCAACATCTCGGCGGCGCAGACCTACGCGCTCGTGCGCAGCGGCGATCTGCCCGCTATCAAGATCGGCGGGCGCGGCCAGTGGCGGGTCGAGGCAAGCGCACTCGAGGAGTTCATCGCCCGCAAGTACGACCAGACGCGCGAGTTCGTGAAGGCGCACCCGTTCGGTGCCGACGACTCGACGGACTGACCAGACCTAGCGACGTGCCCAGGCCTCGACTGCGGTCACGGCAATCGTCGTCGAGCAGCCGTCGCGGACGAGGTCGACGTGGTCCGCGCCGACATGCGAGACCCGCCCATTGATCCACGCACCGTCGCAGCGCAGCGCCGCCACAACGTCATCTGCCTGCCACGCCTCCCGCAGCCACGAGCCGAGGGTGCGCTCACGATCCCGACCTTCCGGCCGAAGTCCGGGCCGGGATCCGGTCATCGTCACGACG
>CAIVQM010000210.1 GCA_903908025.1 uncultured bacterium | reverse complement strand
TGTGGCAGTGGCTGACGCCAGAGGATCGCTCACCGCAGCTCAGCACCCGGAGCAGTTGCCCTTCGTTCCCGTGCGGGTGTTCATCGTGACGGATAGCCCGGCGGGCACCCAGCGTGGGGGGCACGCTCATCGAGCGTGCCACCAGGTCCTCATCGCCACGGCCGGCACGGTAGTCATCGAGTACGACGACGAGGATGGGACTGGCTCGGTGACTCTGTCGGATGCTACGGAATGCCTCCACATTCCCCCGCTGGCCTGGGCGAAGCAGACGTACGCGACCGAGGGCGCTTCCCTCGTCGTTCTTGCCAGCCACACCTACGATGCGAACGACTACATCGACGACCGTGAGACGGCGAGGAGCATGCGCGCAAGCAACTAGCCGCGGGGGTACCAGGCCGCGCCGATGCCGGCCCCCGGATACCAGTGGTCTTCGGGTACCTCCCTGAAGAACGTGAAAGTCCTTCCGGTCGATTCCGCCCAAGCAGGGAGCTCGCCCGTGATGTGGCTGTTGTCACTGAGGACGAGAGCGGATGCTGCCAAGTGACTCGCAACAGCCCTGAACTCCGCCGCTTCGTGGGCCGCGGAGTGGTCACTGTCGTGGATGAACAGGTCGACCGGTTCAGCCAACTGAGAGATGAGCGCGACTGAGTCACCGCGTTCGATCCTCGTCACATCCGCGTACTTGCCTGAGATCAAGAACCCCGAGTCTGGATTGATGTCCATCGTGGTCAGATGTCCCTTGTCGTTACGCAGGAGGGCCGCCGCGATGACCAGTGATCCGAGCCCCTTGTCGGTGCCCGTCTCTACGACATGCTCGGGCTGCAGCGCCCGGACGACCGCGTACCACCCAGCTCGCCGAGCGATTCGTACCTTCTCGTCGGTGAGGCCTCTCCTGCCTGTCGAGACCGATATGCGGTAGGCGTACTCCTGCAGGGCACGATCCTTAAGGATCTCGGCGATCCATGACCGGCACTCCTGAACAGGTGCTGCGGCCACGGATGCGGCCCACCAGGCAAGGTGCTCGAGGTTCAGCGGAGTCAGGTCGTAGGTGTAGTTGGTGTGCTCACGACGAGAGACGAGCCAACGGGCGGACTGAGAAGCAACAGCCGCGTTGTGCCGGCTCACCGCACCGACACGGGACGGTAACGCCGCGACCCTGGCGAGGGGGCTTGACGCGATGCGACGGCGCACCTCTCCGGAATCCATCTGACCTCCACTGTCGGAGTCTCAGCGTAGGCCAGCCAATGGCTTCGCTAGGGGCTGAGTAGCCGTACGACTCGATGCCGGAACCTCGAGGGCATCCGAATCCACAGGGGACGAAGAATCCGGCGGCCCAGACGACCAAGTGAGGATCGCCCGACACCTGATCGTTGCGAGGCGAAGAACTCTGTGAAGGCCGCGCGGCCGATCGTCGACTCCTCGACGGGGATGCGGACCGCCGGCACGGGGTCGTGGCATACCTCCACGTCGAATGCGCTCGAGACTCCCGCGTGGCTCCCGCTTCCGTCACTTCCGATGTTCGTGGCGAGTGATCGGCTCGGGTAGAGGGTGTACATGCCGCTGAGAAGAGCCGACGCGTACCAGCGGACAGCCCAGGAGTCATTGCGACCAGCGATCTGATCCCGGAGCATGTCGACGTATCCCGCTGTCCCTCCGAAGTCGAACGTCCACAGAAGGTCTCGACGCGTGAGCTCCTCAAGGAGGGCACCCCCGTCTGGCCTGTAGTGCTCCCAGGCCCGCCGCCAGGTGGCCCATCCCCAGCAGTCGGCGCCAGCGATGAAGAATGTCGAGGGCAGATCGCGCGACTGCGGATAGACGTAGCCGTGGACACTGGCGACGGTCGGATCATTCGCATACAGCTCAAGATGATCGTTCATGTACTCGAGGAATGATCGCGACACGACGATGTCGTCCTCAACGACGATGACCCTCTCCGAGTGCTGGAGAACACTCGTGACCCCGCCCGTGATGGAACGCGACAGCCCGAGGTTTCTTCGGGCGGCTTGGACCGACACCGACCGAAACCCGCTGGCTGCCCCGGCGATCTCGATGACCTCGGCAACGCGGCTGGCCTCCCGGTCGTGCCGGGGGCCGTCGACGAACACGAAGAGATCAGTCTCAGCGGCTCCTGCGCTCGCGGCCAATGCGGCTAACACACGCTGCGTATGCGACGGTCGCTGCCAGGCAAACAGTGCCACTGGGGCCGGGTCGGTCACCATTCCCTCGATCTTAAGCCTTCTGCCAATGCGCCGACAGCAGCGTCTCATCGCCAACCAAGACGACAGAGTGATAAAGCATCGACACGGGGACGTAGCCAAGGGCCGTCAGAAAGCGGACCTCCTCCGACTCTCCGACGTTGTGAAGGACCTTGCCCAAGACCTCAATCACGATCACCCGCGGTCGGTAGCGCTCCCAATTGTTGCTGCGCAGCACCGCCATCTCGCTTCCTTCGACATCGATGGACATGAAGTCGATTGCGGGAGCCCCGTCAGGCATGTACGTGTCGAGAAGGGTCTCAAGCCGCTCGGCCGGGACGACCACACGCTTGCCGTGTGAATTCGTCGCCGCCTCCATCGCGTCCTTGCGATCCCGTCCCGCGGTGTTCAAGGCGGGCTCGGGGAAGACGAAGAACTCCACCTCCCCACTCGACTCGGCGATGCACGTCTCGATATTGGTGTCCCGAGGTCGAATACGGTTGAACACCGCGCTCGAGCCAGGGGCAGCATCGATGTTGATGCCTCTCCAACCCGTTTGGTAGGCCCAATAGGAGTTCGAGAAGCGCCTTGGATGGTGAGAGCCGATGTCGACGTAGAAGCCTGTGGCTTGGTCAAAGAACACTCGCGCTAGGAGGATGTCCTCACCCTCTTGTGAGAAGTGGACGCCGCCGTACGTGCGCCACCGAGCGAGTTCCCGATACCCGCTGGCTAACGCCCGGTATGCCGCGGTTCTCATCGGGTTACCCTCCGGTCGGTTGTGCCTGAGGTTACCGCGTGGGCAGTAGCGTTCCCGGGCACGCCCTGCGACGATTGCGGAAGGTCGGGCCTACCTTGAGGCCGCGGTGCGGCCGCATTTTCGAGCGCTGAGGAGGCTGGGTGCTGCAGGGGTCGCCGGTAGTGGCGCTGGTGCCAGCACGAGCCGGGTCAAAGGGCCTGCCTGGCAAGAATATGCGTGCCGTCGGCGGAGTATCGCTAGTAGGCCGCGCGGTCCTCTCCGCGGTGGGCTGTTCGATGGTCGATGCATGCTTCGTTTCCTCCGATTCGGATGAGCTTTTGGCGGAGGGGCGCAGGTGGGGTGCACAAGGGCATCACCGTCAGGCCGACGCAAGTGGCGATGGCGCACTCGCGACCGACGTCGTTCGGTCGTTCCTCCCGAC
>CAIVQM010000209.1 GCA_903908025.1 uncultured bacterium | reverse complement strand
GAGCATGAACTCGCCCACGCCCAGACCGATGATGGCCAGTACCGGCGCGATCATGACGTTCCAGATCCGCTTGTCCTCCTTGGTGCGCCGGAAGTAGACGATCACCGACATGCTCACGAGGATCTCCGTGAGCACAATGGCGATCACGGATACCGACGAGAACCAGTAGAAGACGTTCAGGATCGGGTCCCACTTGAAGATCACGGCGACGATCACCATGACCACGGCGAGTACGGACACGACCGTCGTGGCCGCGAATGGCGCCTGCTGCTTGTTCGTGTGGTCGAGCTTCTTCGGCAGCACACCCGCGCGGCCCATCGAGAACAGGTAGCGAGCCGCACTGTTCTGGAACGCCAGGGTTGCTGCGAACAGCGAGGTGAGGACGATCCACCCGAACACCTCGGTCAGCCATGACCCGACGAAGTGGGTTGTCAGACCGAACAGCATCGCGGACGGATCGGCGAGCGGAACCCCGTCGACCGCGGTGACCTCGAAGACCTTGTTCTGGATGTCGGTGGCCCCCAGCCCGGTGACCATGCCGAAGCCGACGAAGGCGAAGATCGCCGTGATGAGGATGACCGAGATATAGGTCGCCCGCGGCACTGCCTTCTTCGGATCCTTGGCCTCTTCGCCGTAGATCGCCGTCGCCTCGAATCCGATGAAAGATGCGAGCGCGAAGGCGAAGGCGACGCCCGCACCGCCCGTCAGGCCACCAGCCAGGATCGCGCTGGGACTGAATGAAGCAACGAAGTCCGGTCCCTCAGGTCCACCGTCGATGATGGCTGCGGCCCCGACGACCACGAGCGCCAGCAGCTCGATGCACAGCAGGACGCCGAGGAACTTGGCGCCAACGTCGACCGACAGCGCCGACAGGAGGTAGACGACCACGATGATCGCGATCCCGTAGACCCACCAGTCCATCACGATCCCGAACTTGGCCTCGAACTGAAGGGACATCTGGAAGGAGATGAAGCCGATGACGGCCCACTGAACCGCGAGGTACGCGAGTACCGAGACGAGGGCCGATCCGACACCGGGCACGATGCCGAGGCCACGGCCGACATAGGCGAAGAACGCGCCCGTGTTCGTGACGTAGTGGCTCATCGTCGCGTAGCCGACACTGAACAGCAGCAGGATGATGCCGACAGCGACATACATGCCAGCAGCTCCGGCGCCGTTGCCGATACCTACGGCTACCGGGAAGGCGCCGGTCATGCCCGCCAGAGGGGCGGACGCCGCGACGACGAAGAAGATGATGCCGAAGAGGCCGAGAGTGCCGCGCTTCAGCGTGGTGTCGGGCGTCTCCGTATCAGGCGCGCCAAGCGCCTGATCGGACTCGGGAAGGTTCTCCCTCTGGGACATTCTGCCTCCACGGTGGGACCGGACATGCAGGGATCGTGCGGAACCGAACGATGGCACAATGTCGCGCATCCACCACCGAGCGTCAAGCACTTTGGCGAAGTGTCGGTGAAGTTCCGGCACACTGCCCCCTATGAAGCCCGCTCGCATGGTCAGCGTCCTCACCGAGAACTGGACCATGACCGACCCACGTGACATCCGGGGGATCGTTCGCATGGCCCAGGAGGCTGAGGACGCCGGGTTCGACATGGTCATGGTCAGCGACCATGTCCTGCTCGGCCCTTCCGCGGGCAGTCAGGGCCGAATGTCGAACCCCCGCGACTATGCAATGCCCGGAAATCAGGACCCCTTCACGGCGTGGCCGTCGAACATCGTCCTGCTCAGCGCCATCGCGGCCGCTACGACGCGCATCCGGCTCGGCGCCATCGCCCTCATCGCGCCCCTAAGGAATCCCCTCGTGCTCGCGCATGATCTCGCCACGCTCGACCTGCTCAGTGAGGGTCGCCTTGTCATCCAGCCCACCGTGAGCTGGCATCGCGACGAGTACGACGCCCTCGGCATCCCGTTCGACAAACGTGGGCGCATCCTCGACGAGCAGCTCGACGTGTGGTCGAAGGTCTTCGCAGCCTCGCCCGCCTCACATCACGGCGAGTTCTACTCGTTCGACGATGTCTACCTCGAGCCGAAGGCCTGGCGGCCGCAGGGCCCGACGATGTGGTTCGGGGGCGAGTCCGTGCACGGTCCCATCGTCGACCGCCTCGTCCGCTACGGCAGCGGATACCACCCGCTCGGCCGCGTCACCGCCGAGGATGTCG
>CAIVQM010000208.1 GCA_903908025.1 uncultured bacterium | reverse complement strand
GTGTCGAACATGCCCCACGCCTCGTCGTTGACGAATGTGTCGAGGTTGGTCAGGTCGACATCAGTCAGGGGAACGGACTTGGGCTGCATGGCGTGCTCCTTGTCAAGGTTGGGCAACGGATCCGGCAATTCGTTCGGGCCCGAACGGTAGGCTAGGGGCGACCCGAAGCCCCGTCAAGCATTCCGGCGGAAGCCGCCGCCCCCTTTTCAGATCGGTTGGGAGTGGTCGGTCAGCAGGGTGCCGCCGTTGAATGTCGTGCCGACCTCGCAGTAGTACCCGGCGATGATCTCGTCGACGGGCAGGAGTGCGGCCGGCTCGTCCCATGGCGAGTCGAACAGGCTCAGTTCGGCGTCGCCGACCCACGGCTGGCCCAGGTCGAGATCGATGCCGCCCATCGTGACAACCTGGTTCAGCGACATGCCCGCACCGGGGACCAGCGACGGCATCTGGCGGTGGTGGACCATCTTGTGACCGTTGACGAAACCATTCGACGTCGCCGGCTCCCGGAGGGTGACCTTCGCGGTGGCGAGGCGATGGTCGTACGCGGCGAGCGATGCGCCGAAGGTGCCGCCCTCCCCGATGCGCGCGGTGGCCTTGCCACGGTTGTAGGGGCGGGTGACGTAGGCGCTGCCGAGCTTCTTCGGGTAGCCCTGGAACCAGCCGCGGGCGATCGCGAAGTCGGAGGTGACCCAGATGAGGACGCATCGGCTGTACGTCACGCCCTGGTACTGGCACCGCACGACGACGAACGCCTCGAGGTACTGGGCCTTCGCCGGATCGAGCAGTTCCTCGAAGCTGCCGCTGCACGACTGCCAGTCGGCCCAGATGAATGCCACGGCGCCGGGATCCTCATCGGCGAGCTCGAGGTCGGGAGGCAGGATCGCCCGCACGTTCCTCGGATCCGTGCGGTACTCGACGGTCAGGAGGGTGCCGGAGTAGTGCCATGGCATGTCGGGCACGACCGCGCTGCGACCCGACTGCGTGTACGGGGGCAGGAAGCCCTGCGATCCGGTCATGCCTTCTCCTGGACGGTCGACGGGTAGAGATCCTTGGACGGGGTGCGGATGCCACGGAACTCCCAGTCGCCACCCTGGGCGGTGGAGATGACCTCCTCGGACTCGGTCGGCTGTGCACCGCAGTCATCGCGAATCGGTGTGGGTCCCTGCACGATCGTGTTGCTCAGAGTGCCGAGACCCTCGACCTCCACCTCGACGATGTCGCCGGGGTAGACGGTGCGGGAGAACGCGGGCGTGCCGGAGAACAGGATGTCGCCCGGGACCAGGGTGATCGTGCGGGCGATGTCGGCAACCAGGTAGTGCATGTCCCACTCCATCTCGGCCGTGGTCGAATCCTGCTTGACCACGCCGTTCACGATGGTGCGGATGCCCTTGTTGCGGAAGTCCCAGCCCGTCACGAGTCCGGGACCGATGGGAGCGAGAGTGTCAGACCCCTTGACGCGCAGCATCGAGCCGGCATCGGTATCGCGGAAGTCGTGAAGTCCGTAGTCGTTGCCCACCGTGTAGCCGGCGATGTAGTCACCCGCATCCTCGGGTGACACATTGCGGCACGTGCGTCCGATGACGATGACGATCTCGCCCTCGTAGTTGAGCCACTTGCACCGGTCCGGCCGCACGACCGCGCCCTTGTGCGAGTTGAGGGCGGTGATCGGCTTGTGGAAGTACGTGGGCGCAGGAGGGAGCTTCGTCATGAACTCCTGAGTGCGGGAGTCGTAGTTCAGGTGGACAGCGATGATCTTCGTCGGCTCGCACGGCGGCAGGTGGATGGCGTCGTCGACTCCCACGACCCGGCCGTCCGCCGCGACGAGTTCGTCGCCGTGGCGGACAGTCTGAACGGGGAAGCCGTCGAGCAGGATCCGTCGGTACTCGGTCACGCAACCGCCCCCGCACGGGTCCAGCCGGTGGCCGGACGGTCGAACCACACGTGCACCTGGCTCGTGCCCACCGAGTTCTCGTAGTCACTGATCTGCACGCCGGGTGCGGCGAAGTCACGCTCGCCGAGGGCGGCGGCCATCATCAGGTAGTGGGCGAACTTGCCCTCGGGGCGGAACGGCATGAAGTCGTCCATGGTGTCGAGCACCATGTCGTGCCGGCCCTCGGCAAACCACTGCAGGCGCTGCTGGTCGGCGTCGTAGGCCTCACGGCTGAAGATGTGCGACGGGTCGCTGGCCTCGTGTGCCCGCAGCTCGCGCAGCGGGTAGAAGGTGTGCGACAGCGAGCCGCTGGCGATGATGATGACCTTGCGATCGGTCTTGCGGATGGCCTCGCCGATCGCGCGCCCGACCCGCAGGAAGTCCTCGGTGTCGCCGGTCTGGCAGACGCTCATGGAGATCCATGCCTTGTCGTCGAGACCCTTGCCCAGGTAGCTCCACAGGTTCACGGACGGGTAGTAGAGCGGCAGGTACTGATCGTCGATCGGTGTGATCCACGTGTCCTGTGCGTCCGCTTCCGCGGCGATTGCGTACGCGAGCTCAGGATCGCCCTTCCAGTCATACGGAATGCGGCACATGCCGCGGGGCAGTTCTTCAGCCGTGAAGAGCCCGGCCCGACGGTCCTGGGCCGCGACGATGAACTCGACGGTGGTGAACCAGTGCGAATCGAGCATGATCACCGTGTCGTAATCGAGAGTCTCGAACTTGTCCTTGCGCAACTTCTGCAACGACGGAACCAAGGAGATCTCCTTGCCCTCGTTGAGCTCGAGCCTTGTCTCCAGCGGCAGCATGATCGTCGGCACGTGCGACAGGAATGCTGCTCCGACTACCTCACCCATGGCTACTCCTCTACTTCCATCCACTTGGGGCGTACACGGTGTTCTTCACATCGGCGTAGAAGTCGAATGACCACACGCCGCCCTCGCGTCCGATGCCGGACTTCTTCGACCCGCCAAACGGAGCGGACAGGTCGCGGACGAAGAAGCAGTTCACCCAGATCGTTCCAGCGACCAGGAACTGGGTGAAGGCCTCGGCGCGCTCGCGGTTGCCACTGACGACGCACGCGGCCAGCCCGAACTCGGTGCCGTTCGCGAGGACGAGGCCTTCCTCGTCGGTCCCGAAGGTCTGCATCGTCAGCACGGGACCGAAGACCTCCTGCGTGAGGATCTCGCTCTCGGGCGATGCGTCGCGAATGAGAGTCGGGCGGAAGTAGTGGGTGCCGAGGTCGGCATTCACCTCGCCGCCGTAGGCGATCGTGGCCCCAGCGGAGCGGGCTCGATCGACGAAGCCCTGCACGCGCTCGATGTGCTTGAGATGGATATTGGGCCCGATCTGGGTCTCCTCGTCGCGCGGGTCACCCTGTCGGATCTGCGCGACCCGCTCGATGAACCGTGCCGTGAAGGCATCAGCGATGCCCTCCTGCACGAGCAGGCGTGTACCCGCGAGGCAGACCTGCCCGGCGTTGTCGTACTGCTCGACCGCGAGGTCGACCGCAAGGTCGAGGTCGGCATCGTCGAGGATCACCGTGGGGCTCTTGCCACCGAGCTCGAAGGAGCAGGGGATCAGGTTCTCGGCGGCAGCGCGTGCGATCACCTTGGCGGTGGGAACAGACCCGGTGAAGCAGATGCGGGCGACGTCGGGGTTCTCCGTGAGGGGTGCGCCTGCCTCTGCGCCGTAGCCCTGCACGACGTTGAAGACCCCTGCGGGCAGACCTGCCTCATGCGCGAGCTGTGCGAAGTACGAGGCCGTGAGGGGAGCCCACTCCGGCGGCTTGAGGACGACGGTGTCGCCGGAAGCGAGGGCAGGCCCGATGCGCCACGTCGCCAGCATCAGTGGCGCGTTCCATGGCGTGATGATGACCGCCACGCCGGATGGGTCCCAGGTCACGTGGTTGTCGTGGCCGCGCGTCTCGAAGACGGGGTGGGTCAGCTTCTCGACGGCGTAGTCAGCGAAGTAGCGCAGGTTCATGACGACTCGTGGCATGACGCCGCGACGGTGCGAGCGGAGTAGGGAGCCGTTGTCATGCGTCTCGATCTGCGAGAGCTCCTCGATGTGTGCCTCGATGTTGTCGGCCACCCGGTGGAGGATCTCGGCGCGTGCGAGGGGGGTCAGTCGCGCCCAGGCTGGGAAGGCCGCCTTGGCCGCTGCGACCGCGGCATCGGCCTCCGCCCGGCCTCCACGGCTGACGCGCCCGAGCAGACTGCCGTCGATCGGGGAGATGTCGTCGAATGTCTCAGCTGATGCCACCCGCTGGCCGCCGATCCAGTGGCGCGTGTCGACATCGACACCCGCGATGGTGATCGTGGGCATGCAGGCTCCTCGTGCTTTCGGCGGTCAGCGTCGGCACATCATAGATCGTTCGCTTCCAAACGGATAGCCAATAGTGCAGACTTCCTTGGACACCCCACGACGGAGGTTTGAGTGTTCCGACCCAAGATCGCCATCCCCGGCCGTTTCACCGAATCCGCCAGCGCACTGCGCTACCGCGGACTGGTCTCGGCCCGGCGACTTCTCGAGGCCGTGTGGCTCGCAGGGGGCGATCCGGTGACCCTGCTGCCCGAGGCGGCGCCCGATGGGATCGACTGGGCTGGCCGGCTGGCCGGTTTCCACGGCGTGCTCCTGCCCGGCGGCGGCGACGTCCGACCCACCCGATACGGCATGAGCGACGACGATCCCACGCTGTACGACATGGATGACCGACAGGACGAGTCGGACTTCACCCTCGCTGCGTACGCCCTCGCCAACGGCGTGCCGCTGCTGGCTGTGTGTCGAGGGCTGCACGTGGTCAATGCCCTGCTGGGCGGCACCCTCGTCATCGACATGGACGTCCATCACCGTCACCACGCCCATGTGGTGGCCCTCGATGATCCGACGGATCACCTGGGCTTCGGGACGTCGTCGGTGGGCGCATCCTGCTACCACCATCAGGCGGTGGACCGGCTGGCTGATCGAATCACGGTGCTCGGTCGGGCTGAGGACGGTTGCATCGAGGCGGTGGCTATCGCGTCCACGGGCTGGGCGGGTGGCCTCCAGTGGCATCCGGAGGACACCTTCGATGTCGATCCAGCGCAGCTGAAGCCGTTCGAGCGCCTGGTCGCGGAGGCGCGGTCAGCCGCAGGAGAATGAGCGGGGGCGTCAGCCCTCGGGGTTGCCCGTTGCGAGCACCAGTTCGCGCAGCAATGCGGCTGCGACCTCCTGCTGCTTATCCGTGAGCCGCGACGTTGCGACCGTCTCCTCGCGGTTGATCTCCCCGAAGAGGCGCTTGATCAGGCGAGTGCCGGTCGGGGTGAGGACCACGATCACCAGGCGGCCGTCGTCCTCGGAACGATGGCGCGTGAGGAACTTGCGCTTCTCCAGGGTGTTGAGGACCCCGCTCAGGGTGGCCTTCGAGACACCGGCGTCCTGCGCGATGAGTCGGGTCTCCGCGGACCCCCAGATCCAGGTGATCCACATGACGACGAAGGCCGTCCACGTGAGATCGGACTTGGCCAGGACCGTGCTCTCCATGTGATTGCGGACGGCGTTGGCCGCGCGGAAGAGATTGGAGGTGACGGCCATCGCTCGGTAGTCGATCTCCAGATCAGCGAGGCGTGACTCCACCGTGCGCTCGGTCTCGGCGAGTGTGTGCGGCCCGGCCACCTGAATCTCCCTACGCGTGCGCTGGATGTTGCCGTGTGCTGCAATCCTAGGTCAGTTGACGAAAGCCACCTGATCGAGGAAGGCGTCGACGAGTGCATGGGCTCGATGTGCGGCGTCCTCGCCTTCGGCGAGGGTGTGCTGGTACAGGATCTCCGCGTCCTGCCCGTCCTCGCGGACCTTCTCGTTGCCGCCGAGCACCAACCAGCCATGCAGTGAGGCGGCAGTGACCTCCGGATGGAACTGCACGGCGAGATTGCGTCGGATCACGAAGGCCTGCGATGCGAGCGAGTTGCGGGCGATCTCGCGAGCCTCCGGCGGGACCTGCCAGCGGTCGTAGTGGAACTCGAACCAGGGACCCGGGCCGACGAGGTCGGGCTCCTGCGTCCAGATGGACGTCCAGCCGATCTCCGGTCGAGGCCCGCGCGCGACCGATCCACCATGCGCGCGCGCCAGCAGTTGGCCCCCGAAGCAGATCCCGAAGACGGGCACGCCTAGGTCATCCGCCTCGCGGAGCCACTCGATCTCTGGCAGCAGCCAGTTCCCGATGGTCGCGTCGT
>CAIVQM010000207.1 GCA_903908025.1 uncultured bacterium | reverse complement strand
GAGATCGGCAAGGTCTACGGCGTCACGCGCGAGCGCATCCGTCAGATCGAGTCGAAGACCATGTCGAAGCTGCGGCACCCCTCCCGCTCGCAGGTGCTGCGCGACTACCTTGACTGATCCGGTGATGCATCCCGTCACGACGACGCTGGTCGGCCCCGAGGATCGGCCAGCCGATGTCATCGAGGTGACGATGGCAGCTGCCGAGCGCAGGAATGCGCTGGGTGAGGCGATGCTCGGGGGTCTCACCGCTGCGATCCTCAAGGCGGAGGCGACGGGGTGCCGAGCGCTCATCCTGCGGGCCGAGCCCGGCGTGAGCACCTGGTCAGCAGGCTACGACATCACGGCCCTGCCGATTGATGGCTCGGATCCGCTGACCTGGACGAATCCCCTCGAGGCATTCCTGCACGTGCTGCGGGCGGCTCCCTTTCCGGTCATTGCCGCGGTCGAAGGCGGGGTGTGGGGCGGAGCGTGCGAACTCGTCATGACCTGCGATCTGGTGGTTGCGTCGAGTTCCGCCACCTTCGCTGTGACGCCGGCGCGGCTCGGCGTGCCGTACAACACCGCCGGGGTTGCCCACTTCCTAGCGGCGCTGCCCTTGAACGTGGCCAAGGAGATGTTCTTCACCGCCGACCCGATCACGGCCCAGTCGGCGTGGGAGTACGGAGTGGTGAACCGACTGGTCGATGACGGACCAGAGATGCAGCAGGTAGCCCGAGATCTGGGCCGACGGATCGCTACTCGCGCGCCCTTGGCCATTCGGGCGATCAAGGGTGAGATGACGGCTCTGACGGATGCGCGCTCATTGACGAGCGACGACTTCGAGCGACTGACGGAACTGCGTCGGGCAGCCTGGACGAGCGAGGACTACCAGGAGGGCGTGCGCGCCTTCGTGGAGAAGCGGTCACCCAACTTCACCGGGGAGTGACTTCACCCGAGAGTGGCCCGGCTGGCCGGTGTCAGGCCTCGGCTGCGGGTGCGGCTGGTGTCGTGCTGAGGCGGTGGGTCTCGTCGACGATCTCGACGGCCTGCGGACGCAGGACCTCCTCGTGCCGGCTCCAGTGGTGCCCACAGAACAGCAGATCGGTGCCCCCGGGCAGCACGACGCGAACATACGCCTGAGCGTTGCAGCGATCGCAGCGATCTGTGACGCTCAACGGTGGCGCGGTCAGTGTCGTGGCCATGTGCCCGGTACCTCCCTGAGTCCGGTCGACGGGTTCCCGTCGATGTGGATAACAGTCTTACATGCCCTGCTTGTTCCCGGCACGCCACGCCGACCGGGTTCGCCCAGAGCGAAGAGGCTCAGGCGACTTGTCACGATTGCACAAGCGACGGGGGAAGACGCGCGTGGCCGCCTCCCCGACCGGCCGCGGGCCCATCGATAGGTTGGACGCCATGGCCACCAAGACTCCCGCAGCCGGCACGGGCGGGTACTCCGCGAAGGACCTCGCCGTCCTCGAGGGGCTTGAGGCCGTCCGCAAGCGCCCCGGGATGTACATCGGCTCAAATGACGGCCGGGGCCTGATGCACTGCCTGTGGGAGATCCTCGACAACGGCATCGATGAGGCCATCGCGGGGCACTGCAAGCGGATCACGGTGCTGATGCGACCGGATGGCTCGGTGGAGATCTCCGACGACGGCCGCGGCATCCCCGTCGACGTCGAGCCGAAGACCAAGTTGACCGGTGTCGAGGTCGTCCTCACGAAGCTGCACGCAGGCGGCAAGTTCGGTGGCGGCTCGTACGGGGCGTCGGGTGGCCTCCACGGGGTCGGAGCATCCGTGGTCAATGCCCTCTCTGCCCGGCTCGACGTCGAGGTCGATCGCGGCGGCAAGATCCACATGATGTCCTTCCGGCGTGGTGTCCCCGGGCTGTTCGACGGCGACGACGAGAACGCGACCTTCACCAAGAAGAGCGGGCTGCAGATCGTTGGAACCTGTCCGCGGACCCGCACGGGAACCCGGGTGCGCTGGTGGGCCGACCGGCAGGTGTTCACCAAGGACGCCGGCTACGACCGCGACGCCCTGCGTGAGCGCGCCCAGCAGAGCACCTTCCTCGTTCCGGGCCTGACCATCTCGCTCCGCGACGAGCGCGACGCATCCGATATCTGGGAGGAGTCCTTCCAGCACAAGGGCGGCATCGCGGAGTACGCCGAATACCTCGCGACCGGCGACGGTGTCACGCCGGTGATCCGGCTCACCGGACAGGGGCACTTCCACGAGACCGTGCCGGTGCTCGACGACAAGGGGCACATGTCACCGCAGGAGGTCGAGCGTGATCTCGGCGTCGACATCGCGCTGCGATGGGACACCGGCTATGAGTCCACGCTGCGTTCCTTCGTCAACGTCATCGCCACCCCCAAGGGCGGCACGCATGTGGCGGGTTTCGAGAGAGCCATCGTCAAGGTGCTGAACGACCAGTTGCGGGCGGCAAAGGTGCTGCGCGCCAACGAGGACAACATCACCAAGGACGACTGCATGGAGGGGCTCACGGCCGTCGTGGCCGTCCGTCTCGCCGAGCCGCAGTTCGAGGGCCAGACCAAGGAGGTGCTGGGTACGCCGGCAGCCTCGCGCATCGTCGGCAACGTCGTCGCAAAGGAGCTGGCGACCTGGCTGACATCGCCACCCCGTGGCGACAAGGCTGCTGCCAAGGCACTGCTCGACAAGACGGCCAACGCGATGCGCGCCCGGGTCGCGGCGCGCGCCCATCGAGACACCCAGCGCCGCAAGACAGCACTCGAGTCGTCGGCGCTGCCGGCCAAGCTGGTCGACTGCCGCAGTGATGACGTCGACCGCACCGAGCTCTTCATCGTCGAGGGCGACAGCGCACTCGGCACGGCGAAGACCGCGCGCCAGTCCGACTATCAGGCCCTGCTGCCGATCCGCGGGAAGATCCTCAACGTCCAGAAGTCGTCGCTCGCCGACATGCTCAAGAACACCGAGTGCGCATCGATCATCCAGGTGATCGGCGCCGGCTCGGGTCGATCATTCGAGCTCGATCAGGCGCGGTACGGCAAGGTGATCTTGATGTCCGACG
>CAIVQM010000206.1 GCA_903908025.1 uncultured bacterium | reverse complement strand
TGCACCAGCCGTACGGGGTGAACTCGACGAACCCGTCGGCCTGCGGCAGCACCGTGGCGGCAGCCGTGCGCAGATCGCTTTCGAACTGCGGTTCATGGTCGGGTAGGACCGTCACGTGCGCGACTTCGAGGATCATCAGAACGTCCAGTCTTCGGTGAGCACTGTCTCCTGCATCGCCATTCGCAGCGGCTCCATCTGCAGCACCGCCGGCGGACCGTTGAGCAGTTCGGGCATCGAGGTCATCATGGTGGCGAATCCTGCGGACGCGCGATGCGCGTTCTGGGCTTCGACATCCTTGAACATCTCGTACAGCCAGACGATCGCTTCGTCGTCGGGATCAAGGGACACGACAAAGATCTCCGTCCCTGGCTCCTCCTGGAGGCCATCGGCGTAGGAGTTCAGGATCTCGAGCATCGCGGGGCGCATTCCCTCCTGGCAGGTGAGGCGGACCAGCATGCAACGGCGGCCCGGGAGCAGGACCTGCACCGGCTCAGTCATGTCGCCTCATCTCGTGTGCAGTCCGTGCGTCAGGCGACGTTCTCGACGTACCACGCGTAGGTGCTTGCGAGTCCGTCCCGCAGGGTGATCGTGGGCTGCCAGCCGAGGTCGTTGATGCGTGTCGTGTCGAGCAACTTGCGCGGCATGCCGTCGGGCTTGGAACTGTCCCACTCGAGCTCGCCCTCGAAGCCGACGACGGAAGCAACCGTCTCGGCGAGTTCCCTGATCGGCATGTCGTCGCCGAGGCCGACGTTGATCGTCTCGTGCGAGTCATAGGACTGCAGGAGCATCAGGCAGGCCTGCGCGAGATCGTCGACGTGCAGGAACTCGCGCCGCGGCGCGCCGGTGCCCCACAGGGTCACGCTCGCCGCACCCGACTCCTTGGCCTCGTGGAAGCGACGGATGAACGCGGGCAGCACGTGCGAGGACTGGAGGTCGAAGTTGTCCTTGGGACCGTAGAGATTGGTGGGCATCGCCGAGATCCAGTGCCGGCCGTACTGGGTGCGGTGCGCCTCGATGTAGTAGATCCCGGAGATCTTGGCCATCGCGTAGGCCTGATTGGTCGGCTCCAGCGGGCCGGTCATCAGTGATGACTCGCGGATCGGCTGCGTGGCGTGCCGGGGGTAGATGCATGACGAGCCGAGGAAGAGCAGTCGATCGATGTCGGAAGCATGCGCGGCGTCCATGACATTCGTCTGGATGAGCAGGTTGTCCTTGAGGAATTCGACGGGATAGGTCGAGTTGGCCATGATCCCGCCCACCTTCGCGGCGGCGTCGATGATGATGTCGGGACGAGCGCCGATGATCGCGTCCATCGTGGCCGTGCGGTCGGTCAGGTCGAGTTCGCCGGAACGCCAGCCGATGACCTCGCCTACGCCGACCCCCTCAAGGGCCCGCACGATGGCCGAACCGACAAGTCCGTTGTGCCCGGCGACATAGACCTTCAGGTCCGGCCAGGGGATCTGCTGCTGCATGGTGACCAAGTGTGGCACAGCACGCATCCACTCAGGCTGCCGCGGAGGCGGCATGGATGGAAGGATGGTGGGCATGAGAGTTGTGAGCGTCGAGCAGTTGCAGCGGGTACTGGCGAGCCTTCCCGATAACCCGCGGGTGGTCGCATCCGGGAACTTCGCTACCCCCCATGTCCTCCTGAGTGCACTGGACGCGGTGGTGCCGGAGTACCGGCTGCACATGCTGAATGCGCAGAAGGGGCTGCCAGACCGCGAGGGCGTCACCTACGAGACCGCATTCGTCGGTCCAGGGATGCGTCATCACGAACGCCTCGTCTACATCCCGTGCCGGCTCAGCCTCGTGCCCGTGCTGTTCCGCGACCACTACCGACCCGATGTCGTGCTGCTGCACACGTCGACGCGGCGTCACGACACCTTCAGTCTCGGCACCGAGGTCAACATCCTGCCCGCGGCAATCGAGTCGGTGCGCGAGCGCGGCGGTCTCGTCGTCGTCCAGGCCAACCCGAACATGCCGTACACCTACGGCGATGCTCAGATCTACGAGCACGAGATCGACTACCTCGTCGAGGTCGAGGAGGTCCTACCCACTCACTCAGCGGGCGGTCTGGACGATGTCTCGCGACGGATCGGCGAACTCATCGCAGCACGCGTCCAGGACAACGCCACGTTGCAGATGGGGATCGGCGCCGTTCCCGATGCGGTGCTGGCTTCCCTCACGCAGCAGAAGGGGCTGCGCATCTGGACGGAGATGTTCAGCGACGGCGTATACGAGTTGTTCAAGCGTGATGCACTCGACCGCGAAGTGCCGATCACAGCCTCCTTCATCTTCGGATCGCAGGAGCTCTACGACTGGATCCACCTGAACAAGTGGATCCGCATGCTGCGCACCGAGCGCACGAACGACCCGGCGCAGATCGCTCGCCAGGCGAAGATGACGAGCGTCAATGCTGCGCTGCAGGTCGACCTGTTCGACCAGGCGAATGCGAGTCGGGTCAAGGGACGCATCTACTCCGGTTTCGGCGGGTCGACCGACTTCATCGTCGGCGCGCTGCACTCGCGCGGCGGGCAGTCCTTCATCGCGCTGCCCTCCTGGCACAAGAAGGCCAATGTGTCGACGATCGTGCCCCGCATCCAGGAGCCGGTGACCAGCTTCGAGCACAGTGCCGTTGCCACCGAGAATGGCATCGCCGCAGTGTTCGGGCGCAGCCAGCGCGAGCGGGTATCGAACATCATTGATCACGCCGCTCACCCGGATGCACGCCCGGGCCTGCGCGAGTCGGCGTCGGAGATGGGCCTGCTCTAGGTGCCGGAACTGCCCGAGGTCGAGGCGCTGGCGCGGTTCCTGACGGAACAGACCGCCGGTAACCGCATCGCCTCGGTGACGCTGGCCAGTCTCAGTGCCCTCAAGACGTTCAGCCCGTCGCTCACGGAACTCGAGGGGCAGCACGTCCGTGAGGTGACCCGACGAGGGAAGTTCCTCGATCTGGCGACGGTCGAGGGCCTGCATCTGGTGTGGCACCTGTCCCGCGCGGGCTGGGTCCAGTGGCGCGAACTGGTCGCCTCGACCCCGGTGAAGCCGGGCTCAGGCCCGTTGGCCCTTCGGGTGGCGTTCGTGACCGATGACGGTGAGCCAACGGGCGGATTCGACGTGACGGAGGCGGGGAAGACGAAACGGCTGGCGATCTACGTGGTGCGGGATCCGGAGGAGGTGCCCGGCGTGGCGCGCCTCGGGCCGGACGCGTTGTCCGACGGCCTGACCGAGACGGCGTTCGCGGAGATTCTCAGGGCCGCCGGGCGCTCGCAGATCAAGGGTGTGCTGCGCGATCAGTCGACGATCGCCGGGATCGGCAATGCCTACAGTGACGAGATCCTGCACGGGGCGCGACTGTCCCCGTTCCACCCGTGCAGCACGCTCACCTCGGCCCAGGTCGAGCGCCTGTACACCTGCATGCGCGACGAACTCGCGGCTGCCATCGCCCGCTCCGTCGGCCATGGCACCGGCACGCTGAAGTCGGAGAAGAAGGCGAGCCTGGCGGTGCATGGGCGAGCGGGCGAGCCCTGCCCGACCTGTGGGGACACCGTGCGTGAGGTGTCGTTCGCGGACTCCGCCCTGCAGTACTGCCCCACCTGCCAGACGGGTGGCAAGCAGCTCGCCGACCGGCGGATGAGCCGCCTCCTCAAGTAGCCGACTCCCCCCGCCTCGCCCCGCCCGACGAAGCACCGGGAGAAATCGACGAGGATCGCCCCGTCCCCCGCGTTTCTTCCCCGTTTGTCCCGGAATCCGGGACAAACGGGGAATGAGGGTGGCGCGGCGGGGCATCCTTGCCGGTTTGTCCCGGTCGCTGCTTCTCCGGGAGGCGGCATGGGGGCCGCGAAGCAGCCCGTAGGCTTTGGCGCATGTTCGCCAAGAAGAAGCCCGCCAACGCCCTGCCCCCCAGCAAGTACCGGATGGGTGGCAAGCACTTCAAGAACGACGCCGCATTCATCAAGACGGCTGTGCGCGATGTGCGGCGCCTGGAGAAGTACGCCGGCCTGACGAAGGACTCCGCACTCCTGGACTGGGGCAGTGGCGCTGGCCGGCTGGCTGTCGGGGTGCGCGAACATTTCGGGCGCATCGCCGACTACCACGGGGTCGACGTCCAGCCCGAGCTGATCGAGTGGGCCGACGCGAACCTCGCCGCCCCGGGCTTCCGGTTCACCTGTGTCGACGTGAGCAACGAGCGCTACAACCCCGACGGCACGCCCGAGCGCACGCTCGCGGCCGATCCGGGCACTGTCGATGTCTTCTACGCCTACTCCGTCTTCTCGCACATGAACGACGAGGACACGCCCGCCTACCTGCAGCTCATCGCTGAGGCCCTCACGCCGGGGGGCAAGGCCTTCGTCACCTGCTTCGTCGAGGAGGACGTGCCCGGCTGGGAGGAGAACCCGGAGGGCTACGGCCCCCTGGAGTGGAAGGGCCGCCTGCACTGCACCCGCTTCGCCCGCTGGCACTTCGAGGACCACGTGAACGCTGCACGGCTGGCCGTCGACCGGTTCGAGTACGGGCAGGAAACAGACGGTCAGAGCTTGTACGTCCTGCGGCGTCGGTAGTCGGAATCTGGCATTCCGTCGGCTAGGGTCGCATCGATCCCGATTCCGTAGGAAAGGTTCCCCATGCGTCGCTCCACGATCGCTGCCATCGTCGCCTCAACGATCGCGCTGGCCGGTCTCGTCGGTACGGCCCCGGCTCAGGCATCCTCGGGTGGACCGTTCATCGACACCAATATGGGCATGCACGTGCCGCAGATCTCGCAGGGTGTCACCGCGACCGTCAACTACGGCTCGATCCGCCTGTGGGATTCGGGAGTGGCCTGGGGTCAGGTCCAGCAGACCAAGAGCAAGTACTGGTGGAACGGGCTCGACGCGGCCATCGCGAACGCCAACGGCCAGGGCAAGCAGATCCTCTACGTGCTCGGCTCGACCCCCAAGTGGGCGGCCAGCAACACCAAGCAGGGCACCTACCCGAACAAGGGTGCTGCCTCGAACCCCGCGAACATGAAGGACTGGAAGAACTGGGTCACGGCCGTCGTCAAGCGCTACGGCACGTCGATCGAGTCGTACCAGATCTGGAACGAGGCCAACCTCACAACCTTCTGGCAGGGCACGCCCAAGCAGATGGCGGCACTGACCCAGGCTGCGTACAAGATCATCAAGAAGTACGACCCGACGGGCAAGGTCGTCGCGGCGAGCAGCACCGTCCGCCTGCAGAGCGCCTACAAGAAGTTCTTCCCGGCGTACCTGAAGGAGCTCAAGAAGGTCGGCTGGCCGATCGACGTCGTGGCGGTGCACCTCTACCCCGCGAGCACGGGCACCCCGGCTGACCGCGTGGCCTACATCCAGCAGGTCCAGGCTGACATGAAGGCCGGCAAGGTCCCGGCCAGCAAGCTGCTCTGGGACACCGAGATCAACTACGGCATCGCCGGCCCGGGCTCGGGCAATCCCGACAGGGACATCGAAGGCCCCACGGCTGCCGCCTGGGTTGCTGAGACCTACCTCGATGACGTCCTCTACGGGGTCGACCGCGCCTACTGGTACTACTGGTTCCAGAGCGCGAACCTCGTCGGCATCCAGATGTTCAACGGCACGGTGGGCGCGCAGGGCTACCAGACGGTACGCAACTGGCTGAGCGGCGCGTTCTACTCATGCAACGCGGCCACAGGGACGGGCGTGAACACCTGCCAGTTGGGCGACAACATCACCCCGAAGGTGGTGGCCTGGCTCGACAAGGGCTCAGGTACCTTTACGGTGCCCGCGAATGCGACCGTGACGTGTGATGCGCTCAACCAGTGCACGCCCGTCACCCCAGGGTCGCAAGTGACGATTGGAAGCATGCCGCAATGGTTCGGTACTCCCGCAAGCTAGTAACGGCCACCGCAGCTCTCGCCACGGTCGGACTCTTGGCGACGGCCTGCTCCTCGGGCGGTTCTGAGCCCGCGGCGACCTCCTCGGCCGCTGCCAGCGGGTCGTCATCGACCGCTCCCACTGGGTCCGGCGTGCCGTCGTCCCTCGTGGGCATGCACATCGAGGGTGCTGAGGCTGGCGCGTGGGCGTCGGCTCCCTTCGGCGCGCTACGGCTGTGGGACAACGGCACCGCGTGGTCGCAGATCGAGCTTGAGCCGGGTGTCTACAAGTGGGACAACCTCGAGGGCATCCTGGAGAACGCCCAGGCCAAGGGCATGACCGACATCCTCATGGTCCTGGGTACCACACCCGAGTGGAATGCCAAGAAGGTCGGTCCGGACGACTACCCGCAGCCGGGCGCTGCCAGCGCTCCCAAGGACCTCAAGGCCTGGGACGCGTGGGTCACCGAGGTCGCCACTCGCTACAAGGGGCGTATTACTGCTTACCAGATCTGGAACGAGGCCAACCTCAAGAACTTCTGGAACGGCACGCCCGAGGAGATGGCCGAACTCACCAAGCGGGCCTACGACATCATCAAGGCCATCGACCCGGCGGCCCTCGTCGTCGCCGCGTCGCCCTCCACGCGGCTGACCGGCCCGTTCGACAAGTTCTTCCCGGCCTATCTCGACGCACTCGCCGCTAAGGACTGGCCGATCGACGTCGTTGCGATTCACACCTACCCGGCAGCCGACGGCGATCCTGCTGCGCGTGGTGCGATCATCAAGCTCGTTCAGGACTACCTGACGGCAGCGGGCGCACCTGACCTGCCGCTGTGGGACACCGAGCTGAACTACGGCCTTGCCGGACCGGGCGACTTGCCGAAGCAGGAGATCACGGGCGCGAAGGCGGCCGGCTGGGTCGTCCGCACGTACATCGACGATCTGCGCTACGGCGTCGAGCGCTCGTACTGGTACATCTGGACGCAGAAGCCCTACGACCTCCTGGGCATCCAGGCGTACCCGGGCTCCGATGCGGAGCAGGGCTTCTTCGCGCTGGAGAACTGGGTCTTCGGATCCTCCTTCGACGGCTGCACCGACACCGCTGGAGCGGTCACCTGCAACTTCTCCAAGGACGGCACCTCGTGGGTCGTCGCCTGGGCGGAGAACGGTGATGCCCCCTACACGGCCCCGGCCGGCACCAAGCTGGTCTGCGACCCGCTGGCGAACTGCCAGGAGTCACAGGAGGGCGCTCAGATCACGCTCACCGAGATCCCGGTCCGGCTCTACCTGCAGTAATGGCGGGTAGGTAAAGATCGGGCAAGGTCAGGCGTTCGAGAACGGACGAATCGGGCTCCCGCTGCTACCGTGAGCGGGCTGGCCGATCGTAGGGAGGTGCTGCGTGTCGCTTGAGGAACGCAAGGCCCCTGCCGACGACTCGGGCGCTGCGGCGCACCAGCAGGAGCACCTGACGATCCCGCTGATGACCCCCTCGCGGATCGGCTGGTCCGAGGCGCACTCGCATCGCGACCGTCCGCACCTGCGCCGCGACCCGCTGCGCGTCTACGCGATCCGCGCCTTCCTGTTCGATCTGCTGGCTGTCATCACGGCAGGTGTCGTCGGCTTCATCCTTCGCTGGGCCATCCCCTACTCCGTCGAGCTGAACAATCCGACCTACGTGTCGCTGGTGCTGGTCGTCATCGTGTCGTGGATGGCAGTGCTGGTCCTGCGCGGCGCCTACGACACCCGCATGCTCGGCGTGGGCTCCGAGGAGTTCAAGCGAGTCGTCGGTGCATCGGCGATGGTCTTCGCGGCTATCGCCGTGTTCGCCTTTGCCTTCAAACTCGACCTCTCGCGCGGCTTCGTACTGATCACCTTCGCGGTCGGTCTCACACTTCTGCTCATCGTGCGCTGGGCCCTGCGGTCATGGCTGCGTCACGAGCGCCGCTACGGGCACTTCCTGCACCGCACCGTCGTCGTGGGTGCGGGGCCGGCGAAGGACGAGATCGTCGACATGCTCGACCGTGATCCGGTTGCCGGCTTCACCGTCGTCGACGTTATCGACGAGCCGGCGGCCGATGTGACGCCGGCGGCACTCGATGCCTGGCTCGATGAGGTCATGACGCGCATCTCACTCGAGGACGCCGACACCGTTGCTGTTGCTGGCTCCCCGGCGTTGGGGCAGCAGGTCATTCAGCGTCTCGCCTGGCGGCTCGAGGGTCCGCGCGTCGACCTGCTCGTCGCGCCGACGATCGGTGACGTTGCCGGTCCGCGCGTCACAATGCGCATGGCCGCCGACCTGCCGCTGCTGCACCTTGACGAGCCGTACCTGACGGGTCCGAAGCGCGCCATCAAGCGCACCCTCGACATCGTCATCGGCTCATTGCTCTTCCTCCTGTTCCTGCCGTTCATGATCGTCGCGATGATCGGTACGAAACTTTCGAGTCGCGGGCCGATGTTCTACATGCAGGAGCGCGTCGGTCGCGGCGGCCAGATCATCACGTTCCCGAAGTTCCGCACGATGTACGTCGGCTCCGACGCGCAGCGCGACGACATCATCGGCAAGCCCGACGAGGCGATCCTCGACCGCTACAAGCGCGATCCTCGGATCACGCCGTTCGGCCGCGTCCTGCGCCGCTGGTCGATCGACGAGATGCCCCAGGTCGTCAACGTCATCGGCGGCACGATGTCGCTGGTTGGCCCGCGACCGGTGCTCGTCGACGAGATGGCCCTTTTCGGCGACGCAGACCACCGCCGGCACCTCACGAAGCCCGGCCTCACCGGCCTGTGGCAGGTCAGCGGCCGCAAGACGGTCGACTGGGAGGAGCGGATGCGCCTGGACCTCGACTACGTCGAGCACTGGTCACCTGCCCTTGATCTCGTGATCGTGGCGAAGACCGTGAAGGCCGTCCTCGTGGGCGACGGCGCGTACTAGGGCCCTATCTATACTCGTGAAGTGACTGTGAGCCGCCCACGCCTCGTGCTGGGCGGCATTTTCGTCCTCGTGGTCGGTGGCTTCGTGCTCTGGCTGCAGGCGGGACTTCTCTACGCGATCGGGACCCTCGCCTTCGGCGGATACGGGCTCCAAAGCAACCTCACCGCTGCGGCCGACGGCGTGCAGACCGGCGAGTACTCCGATGCGCAGGCGAAGTTCGAGGCCGCGGGGATCTCGACGGAGCAGATGAACCGGTCCGTGGGACTTCCGCAACTGAACGTCGTCGGGCGGTTGCCGGGAGTCGCGGTGGCCGTGGCCAATTGGCGGCTGGCCGTCTCCGCAGCTGCCAACGTCACATCGAGCACAGGCGAACTGCTCTCCCTTTACGGCGACCTCTCCGGCAAGGGCGGCGGCGCGAAGATCTTCTCCGACGGAGCGATCGACCTCACCCGGCTGAAGGACCTGCCGGGTCGAGTCACGTCGACCAGCGAGGGCCTGGCCTCTGCAGAGGCCGACCTGACGGCGATCCGAGCGGATGCGAAGGGCGCCGTCTTCCTCGACCGCGTGCGCGACAAGGCGCTGGCCGAGATGAAGCCGGTGCAGGAGGCGATTGAGGCGCTCGAAGGCATCGCGCCCGTGCTCCCTGAAGCCCTCGGCGCCAACGGCGTGCGGCGGTACCTCGTCGCGATCGGCAACCAGGCCGAGATGCGCGCGGCCGGCGGAGCGCCGCTGACCCTGGTGCTCGTCGAGTTCAACGACGGGCGCATCTCGATTCCCATCAAGGGCCCGACCAGCACTCAGCTCTTCCCGCCGCTCAATGCACCGGTCACCTGGTGGGGACCGGGCGGCAACCCGTTCTTCCCCGGCAATCCCCGCACCGCACCTTTCGTGGTCACCAACACGCACCCGAACCTGCTGTTCTCCGCGCAGGAGATGGCCGGGGCCTGGCTGGGTGGCAACTACCCGCCTGTCGACGGCGTCATCACGCTCGACCTCACTGCCATCGCTGCCGTGCTCGACCAGACCGGCCCGGTCGAATCCCCGGTGTACGGCACGGTCGACGGTGCCCGGCTCGGACAGATCCTGCTCATCGACGCGTACCAGACCTTCGGGCAGGAGGGGGCGACGGAGCGGCAGCAGGCCAACCAGGACCTGGTCAACGTGCTGCTCGACCGGCTGCTCGGCGGCAACGATCTGGTCGCAGCGGCGCAGGCGATTGCGAGCACCGCTCCCGGTCGGCATGTGCAGTTCTGGATGCACAGCCCAGAGCTCGAGAGCCTGGCCATCCAGGCGGATGCAGCGGGGGTGGTCGCGGATCCCGACTCGGGCGACTGGTCTGCCGTCTACACGCAGAACGGCAACCAGAGCAAGGTCGACGTCTTCCAGCAGCGCAATGTGCTCGTCACGGCGCAGGTGTCGGAGGACGGTTCGGCCCGCGTGACTCAGCAGATGACCATCACCAATGCGACGCCTCCTGACCGGCCTGAGGGCCCGCCCGAGCGCATCGGCTATGAGACATCCTGGCTGAAGGCGGCGTACATCATGTATGTGCCGGACTCCGCGTCCGCCTACCGTGCTTCGTACCCCTCGGGTTTCGCCGTTCGACCCTTCCGCAACCATCCGCAACTCGGTGGCGGCTGGGTCAATGACGGATTCGGGCATCGAATGATTCGAGTCGTGGGCTGGACGGCCCCTGGCGGCCAGAACGCCGTGTCGATCAGTTATCAACTACCGGCGGGCACGTTCTCGGGTACAGATCGCGACAGCCTGCGCTACCTGCTGCAAGCCGAGCCACAGTCGCTGTGGACCCCATCGACCGTGACCGTGCAGGTCACCGCCCCCGCGGGTTGGACGCCCGTGCCGCAAGGCGGACAGGACGTGAGCGGTTCGACCGCTACCGTCAGTGCTGTGCAGTCGGCACCCGTCAACGTCGTCATGAACTTCGAGCGGTGAGCATGAGCAAGTTCCTCATCGCCATCTCCGCTGTGACAGCTATCGTCATCGCGGCCCTGTGGCTGCTCCCTGCTATCGGATTCTTCGCGGCCCTGGTGCTGCTCATGCTGCTGCCGCCGTGGGGTCGGTCGCTCACCGAACGCGCCGTGGTGTCAGGGGTGGTCCTGCTCGGCGCTGCCGCGGTCGTGTTCCCGCGCGCTGGATCCATGCCGGTCACGTCGACGAGTGCACGCATCGCCGTGAGCCTCCTCCTCCTGGGAGTTCTCGCACTGCGGTTGATACCAGCGCTGCGAGAGGTGGGCATCCCTCGGCCGACGGTCAGCGACGCGATTGCGGGCGTCCTCGGTGCCGCGAGCGCCGCCTGGCTGATGGCCGCCTACCTCGGCCGGTCCACGGTGGAGATCGTCAGCGGACTGTTCTTCAGTGGCTGGGACAACCAGGGCCACTTCACCACGTTCGCGAACACCTACGAGTCGGCCAGCACTACCTGGCCGACCATCGACGGCGCGATCGCCTGGAACCAGTGGTACCCGTCGCTGCACACCACGGTGTGGTCACTCGCCGAGCTCGCCACCCGACCTGTGGCTCCGCTCCTCGATCGGCCGGGGCTGTTGTGGCCGTTCGTGCAATGGAGTGCGATCTCGTTCGCCCTGTGTCTGGTCGCCCTGGCCTGGGTCGCCGGTGACCTCGCCGCCCGCATCGCGGGTCGAGACAAGGAGACGTGGGCCCGGCCGGTCGCCGTCGGCGTATTCGCCCTCTTCGCACTGCTCGGCAGCCCGGCACTGCTTTTCAACGCCGGCTTCACGAATTTCATGATGGGTGTCACGGTCGTCGTGGTCACGGCTTACGTCAGCGCTCGCAGCCTGCGATCGGCGCGACTGCTGGGCTGGTTCCTCATCCCGTTGGGCGCGCTCGCGGTGATCGGACTGTGGACGCCACTCGTGCTCGGTCTGGTGCCGTCCGGGATCGTCGTTGCCGTCGCCCTGCTGAAGCACCGCTGGTGGATGGGGGCCGCCTGGCTCGTCGCGAGTGCGGGACTCGGCGCCGTCATGGCGCTGACACAGATGTCGGCAATCCTGGGAGTCGAGCCGGGGCAGTCGACCGGTGACTTCACCGCCCAACTCGGTGCCGTGGGTACCGGAATGGTGCCGTTCAACCTCGGGCTCGCGCTGCTGTCGCCGGTGATCGCGTCGCTGCTGGCCGTGCTGCTGGTGCGGGCCGGCCGGTGGCCGCTGGCAGTCGCTGTTGTCGGTCCGATTGCCGGAGCCGGACTGGTCGCGGCGTACTTCGCGACGGGGGCCGATGCGGCTGATCTTGGTCGGCTGCAGTCCTACTACGTGCTCAAGCCGCTGGACGCGATGCTGCTGGCGGTCGCGACGATCATCGCGGCCCTGCTATCGGTTGTGCTCGTGCGCGCGGTGCAGGGAATGTCGAAGGCCTCGTCGGCGATATGTATCGCCCTCGGTGCCGTCATCGTGCTGGGCAGTCTCGGCTACGCCGGGGCACTGCCCGCGCAGTTCGGTGCTGGCTTCGCTGCAGCCTCGGGCATCCAGGCAGGCGCTGACCGCACGCGCGGGATCAACGACCCGTTGATCGGAGAGGCCATCATCCGCGGTCAGCAGGCGGCGGTGCCGTACCCGGAGCGCACGACGCTGCTGTGGGACGGTGCGGGCACTCTGCCCAACCTGTGGGTCGCGTCTCTGCATGGCGTGATGTCGAAGACGCAGCAGCGCTTCTACCGCGACCTGCCGCCGTTCCCTTATGGCGTGAAGACACCTGGCTACGTCGATCTCGCGCTCAACCTGAATCCGCAGATGACGGTTGCCGCACTGTGGTTCCGGCCGTCGTCGGGCGAACTCCTCGATGCCTACGCAGCCGAGCGCGGGGACGACCGCGTGCTTCCCGTTCAGGTTCCGATGCCACCGAATCTGCTGTGCCCGGAGTGCACACCCTGAGACCTCGCCTGACACGCCTCGGCGCGTCCGTTGCGATGGCCTCCCTTGCGGTCGGATCACTCGCCATGGCCACGAGCGCGGACGCGACCGTCCCGCACGCGACTCCGCATATCGATCCGGCGCCGCGGCTGCCGCGGCTGCCCGTCGTCACCGACAGCCCAGCCAGCGGCAGGACGACCCCGCGTTCGATACCGGCTGCGGCGTCGACCGCCACCGGACTGTGGCAGGTGTGGTCGACGGGCTATGGCCGCCTGTCGGGGACCCAGATCTCGATGCCGCCGGCCGGTGGCACGCCGCTGATGGGCGACTGGAACGGGGATGGGGTCGATACGCCGGGGCGGTACGAGGCCGGACAGTGGTTCGTCACCAATGCCGCCGTCGACTCGCCGCAGTGGGCGGGGCTGACGGCCTTCGGCGGTGACCCGGCGGATGTCCCCGTCGTGGGTCAGATCGATGGCGACCGGCGCGCGGATATCGGCGTCTTTCGCAATGGCGAATGGCACTGGCAGCGCGCGAACGGCAAGCCGTCGGCCGTCGACAATTTCGGTCAGGCAGGTGACATCCCCGTGGTGGGTGACTGGGATGGCGATGGACGCGATGACCTCGGCGTGGTGCGCGGCAATCAGTGGATCCTGCGCCTGACCGGGATCACGAAGAAGCCATCGTTCGTCGGACAGCACATCGACGTGACGATGATGCGCGATGTGCACGCGGCGGTGCTGCAGTTCGCCTTCGGCGCGGTCGGCGACCTGCCGGTGGCGGGCGACTGGGATCGCGACGGTCGGGACGACCCGGGCTTCGTTCGAGCCCGCTCCGAGTGGGTGCTGGGGGCAGGACTTGAGCATGTCCGCAAGACAACCAGCGAGACACATCCACTCACCGAGGGCGAGGTCCCGCTGGTCGGGAATCAGACGACGGGCCTCGGTCACTGCCCGAGTGCGACGACGTCCGGTGAGCGGTACGGCGCGATCGCTGCTGCAAAGGTGCGTCCTCCCATCACGCCGCCGGGCACGACGAGCATTCCCGGCAACGCCGAGATCCTTGCGACCGTGCAAGACGGCCTGCGCTACGTCATGACCAACGACCTCACCAAGCGACTGAAGTCACGCGTTGGCCGTCCGTACTACGACCCGCTCAGCACGCACCGCACGATCGAGGAGTCGATCCGGCGCTCGGCGAACTCGGCGCTCGCGGCGGCGATCATGCTGACGACGACCAAGTGGAAGACGACCAACGGCATCTCGCGCCGCGAACTGCTGGACTACGCGCGCTGGCACATCCGCTCACTGGCCTGTCAGCACGGTGCCCTCTCCCCCGGTGGTTGGGGAAACACGTGGCAGTCAGCGCTCTGGGCCGCCACCGTCGGGCAGGCCGGTTGGCTGCTCTGGGATGAGCTCAACGCCCAGGAGCGCTCGTACGTGGCCGCCATGGTCGTGAGCGAGGCCGACTACGCCACGGCACGCGGGCCGCGATACTTCCGCAATCGGCTGGGTCAGGAGATCACGCCCGGCGACTCGCAGTCCGATGCTGTCTCGTGGGATCTCATGGCGCCCGCTCTCGCGCTGTCGATGATGCCGAAGTATGGGAGCGCTGGCCGCTGGCGCAGTTCACTGATCGGCATGGCCATCGCCGCCTTTGCTCGTCCGGGTGACCTGCACAACCCTCAGAAGGTCAACGGCGTTCAGCTTGACGTGCGACTGCCGGGCACGAATGCCAACGAGGACGGCACCGTCACCAACCACGGCATCGTCAACCCCGACTACATCCAGAACGTGGAGCACCTGTGGTGGGCGGCCAGTCTGCTGCGAGCCGCGGATCGGCCCGTGCCGGAGGCGCTGTTCCTCAACGCCGACATCGTGTACCGCGCGCTGGCCGTCGTGGATTTCCCGTCACCGCCCTATGCGGCACCCGGCGGCACGGTGTACCAGCCGCTCGGGCAGATCTACTACCCGATGGGAGCCGACTGGGGCACCCGTCGCCCGGCGACGTTCGTGGGTGTCGATGCCTTCGCGAATGTCTACTCGGCCCCTGATGTGCACGCGGGGGAGTTCCTCGCAGCGCATGCCGCCGATACGCGCGCATTGCAGAAGCGTTGGAGCGACGGACACATCTACGCCGATGGCCCGTCGGAGGAGTCGTACCGCCTCGGTAAGGAGGAGTACGCCCTGCAGCAGATGTCGCTGGCGTGGTGGGCCGGCGCGATCAGCCACGGGCTGCGCATGCGGCTGGACACCACCGCCTACAAGGGCATCAGCCTTGGTCGCGGGACGCCCATCCCGTAGTGAACGCGATGCAGTCCGCATACTGCGGGAGCAGCCCCTGATCGAGGGCCTCGGCAAGGGTGGGCGCAGCCGCGTCCTTGGCGGAGAGCACCGGCTCGGCGTCGGGCCAGGGCAGGCCGAGGGCAGGGTCGAGCGGATGGACCCCGTGCTCGCGGCTCGGAGAGTAGGGCTCGGAGCACAGATACCCGACGGTCACCTCATCGGACAGCGCACAGAACGCATGACCGAGTCCCTCGGAGATGTACAGCCCCGTGCGGGTCGTGTCATCAAGTTCGATGGCATCCCACTGTCCGAAGGTCGGCGAACCCACCCGGATGTCGACGACGACGTCGAGGATGCGTCCGGCGAAGCACTGGACGTACTTGGCCTGGCTGGGCGGCACGTCAGCGAAGTGGATCCCTCGGACGGTGCCCTTGCGGGAGGACGAGATGTTCATCTGCTGAAGGGTGAAGGGGTGGCCGATGGCCGTCTCGAGGGTCATGCCCTTGTACGACTCGAGGAATACCCCGCGCTCGTCGGGGCGAAGGACGGGCGTGAACGACCACACACCCTCGATCGACAACGGAGTCACCTGCACGCGGCGAGGTTACCAGTGGGCAGCGTGGGGGATCTGCGACAAGGACTGTCGGTACGGTGGTGACGTGAAGGTCACCATGATGGGCACGCGGGGCGTGCCCGCTCTCTATGGTGGCTTCGAGACCGCGGTAGAGGAGATCGGCCGGCGACTGGTCGCCCGGGGCTACGACGTCACGGTCTACTGCCGTAACCCTGGCCAGACCATCACCGAGTACGAGGGCATGAAACTTGTGAACGCCCCCGCCCTGCGGCATCGCATGGCGGAGACTCTCTCGCACAGTGCGGTGAGCACCGTGCACGCCATTGTCCGCGACCATCCGGATGTTGTGCTTCTCCTGAATGCGGGCAACGCCCCCATGCTCAAGCCGCTTGCGCTCGCTGGGATCCCCACGGCCATCCATCTCGATGGGCTGGAGTCCAAGCGCGAGAAGTGGCGTGGTGCGGGCGCGAAGTACTACCGCTGGGCAGAGCGCGCCTCAGTGAAGTGGGGCCGCGAGGTCATCGCCGATGCGCAAGCCATCGCTGATCACGTGGAGCGTGAGTATGGGCGCACCTGCGTGGTGATCCCCTACGGCGCCGAAGTCATCAATCCAGCGTCCGATCGACTCGTCGAGCTCGCCCTCACCCCGCAGGGCTTCCATCTGGTCGTTGCGCGCTTCGAGCCGGAGAATCACGTGCTCGATGCGGTTCACGCCTATCGCGAGAGTGGCGAGACGCGTCCACTCGTTGTCGTCGGCAGCGCGCCGTACTCGCAGTGGTACGTCGACAAGGTGCATGAAGCCGCGCGCAGCGATCCGCGAATCCGCTTCACCGGGGGCATCTACGACCAGGAGCTGCTCGACCAGCTCTATGGCCATGCCCGCACGTACATTCACGGTCACTCCGTTGGCGGAACGAATCCGTCGCTGCTGCGGGCCATGGGTGCGGGTGCGCCCGTGCTGGCCTACGACGTTGAGTTCAATCGGGAAGTCACGGCGGATCAGGCACTCTTCTGGGCGGATGCGGGCGCTCTCACGGGGATTTTGGACGGGATTGCAGCGGGCACGCACGACGAACGGCTGGCTGAACTGCGCGCCTTGGGGCAGCAACGCATCCGTGACGCCTATCAGTGGGACACTGTTACCGACGATTACGAGGCTCTGATCCAGAAGCTGGCGAAGAGTAGGAGGGCGCGGCGATGACTCGCGTGGTCGCGTTGGTGGTGACGCACAACTCCATGCGCTGGATCGACGAGACGCTCGCCAGTATCACGGCACAGGACCGGATGCCAGACTCAATCGTTGTCGTTGACGATGCCTCGACTGACGGCACTCGGGAATGGGTACGTGAGCTTCTGGGCGAACGGGTGACGATCGTCCCGTCGACGGCAGCGTCAGAGGACCGCACCACTCGCATCGCGCACAACTTCCGGCAGGGTGTGCAGGCCTGCGAGCCAGGCGACATCGTGGTGCTCGGTGATCACGACGACATCTGGCATCCCGATCGGGTCAGTCATCAGGCGAGTCTCTTGGAGGAGTTGCCGGATGTCGCGATGGTGGCGTCCGATGGCCGACTCGTCGACGAGGCAGGGAACCCGCAGGGCGGGACCCTGCGCACAACCTTCCCCGTTCGCGCGGGCTTCAATGAGCTGTCAGAGGCGGAGCGGATGAGCGTGGTCCTGCGTCGATCGGTGGCCACCGGAGGTGCCAGCGCGGTTAGGCGCACGGCATTTGCCGATGTGTACATTCCCGATGGCTGGCTACACGATCGCTGGTGGAGCCTCGTCGCGGCGGCGCGTGAGCAGTTGCTCCTCGACGATGCGCTTGTCATCGACTACCGGGTATCCGCCGGTCAGGAGGTCGGTCTCGACACCGGTCTCCAGGAGCACGCGAAACTGGCCCGCCTCATCGCGGGAGCAAGCGGAGTACGGACGAGCATGAGCAAGATGGACGACATCCGCCAGCGACTGGTGCCCTTCGCCACGGAAGCGACGAAACCGGAACTCACTGGTACACGCTTACTCCGCAACCTGATGTAGCCCTCAGCCGGGCCATCGCAGGTGCACGACGCACACGTGTGCGTCCGGGGATCCGATCCCGAGAAACGGCACCGTCGTGCAGGCTGGATCGGTTGGCAGGGCCCATCGTGGCAGCGAGGCTCGGAAGGTGTCGATCTGCTCGAGCGTCGGGGCATACATGGCAATCGCGGTCGGGTGCCGTGTCTCGAGATCAGCTGCTTCCGTGGGACTCAGGACGGCACCCTGAGCCACGTTGTTGTACCAGCCCCATAGCTGCATGGCGGCGATCCCCGCGGTGAGACGGTCAGCGTCGGTCCAGATGCCGACCATGTCGTCGGTGGTGGTGTTCGCCAGAACGAACTCCTCGGCGGCGACCTTCGATCGCATAAGGAGCTCGATGTCGAAGTCGACGTAGGCGGCACGTAAGGGGAACTGCCCGTAGATGCCGAGGAGTCCGCGGCCGTTCTGCAGCAGTTGCGATCCGATGGCAAGGGACGACAGCGCGAGGACGACGACGATGCCGGTCGCGATTGGCACGTTCCGGCGAAGCAGGATTGCGGCGACGACAACGAGGATCAGCACCAGGGCGGCGATCAGCAGCGCTTGGGTCATGGCGATATCGCGATCGAAGTGGCCGGCCCATATGGTCAGCGGGACCGCAGCCGCGAACACGGCCCAGCCCCCGACCCCGAGGCTGCGGCGGCCCACGAGGGCACCGAACCCGAGGGCAACGGCGGCTAGGGCGCCGGCCCACAGCTTGGCGACATAGGTCGGCGCCTCGAGCCACGGCCCGGGCACGAGGAGGACGTAGCTCCAGGTGAAGGCGACGTTGGCAACAGCCACGACAACTGCCGCGGTGGCCCAGCGACTCGCTCTGGTGGCGACGATGGCGATGACCGCGATGGCGATCGCTAGCAAGGGCACCAGCAGGGCGGCGTCTCGTCTCCACACGTCCGGGTCGCCGACGAAGCTCGCGTAGTCCAGGCGCGCATTCCAGGTCAGGTAGGTCGACAGCCAGTTGCGGCCGGGGAAGATCACCGCTCCCGCAGCGAGCAGCAGGCCGAAGACGAGTCCGAAGCCGAGGATCCCAGCAAGGGCATCGCGGCCCAGGTGTCGCCAGCGGCGGTCAGTGTCGAGGACGAGGCCGATGATCCGGAGCCCCAGCCACATCGACATGCCGAGCAGCAGCGCGTACGGGTTGAGCATGAGGAGCCAGCCGGCCACGGCACCGGAGAGCGCGACGGGCAGCCACGGGCGGCGCGGCATAGCGAGGCTTCCCCACGTCCCGAGGGCGAGCAGCAGCAGGATCGCCGCGATGATCGTTCCGGTGAGATAGGTGTTGCCGACGAACGACAGCACCATCGTGTTGAGGCTGGCCAGGCCTGCGACGATCGTGGCGAGCTGACGGGTGCTGACCATCCGCACCATCGCGTACAGCGACCCGACAATCAGCGCGATGAGCAGGAATCGCCACACCGCGAAGCCGAGCCACGGATCCAGCGCCGTGACGAGCAGCCGCACAGGGGCGATGTAGCCCAGTCGCGTCCACGTGTAGGCCGGGTCGATGGACCGGTCCGCGACGTCGTCGCCGAACAGGGCCAGGGATGCGTAGAACTCGGAGTCCGGCGAGTTGAAGCCGACCCAGGTGCGTGATCCGGTGAGGCAGGCGGCCCCGATGCTGAGGGCAAGCACGATGCCGGCGTCGAGGAGTCTCGTCCGAGGTCGCCCTGTCAGCACGTTGACAGGATAAGGGGGATCGACCCTCCCCTACGCTACGAGCATGGGCCTCCTCCTCGACGTCACCGACCTCGTGGAGTTCCTCCAGCGCCAAGAGTCGGTGTCCGGGGTGCAGCGAGTGATCGCCGAGACCGCTCCACTCCTCCTGGCTGCAGACGCGGCATCATTCCCCGTTGTCCTCGACCGCGGCCGGGGCGAGTTCGTCGCACTGTCGGCCGCGGAGACTGCCGCGTTGGTGACTCGCGGCGCTTCAGCTGCAGGTGCGATCAGCCGCGGAGATGTGTCGAAGGCAGCGACGGCCTGCCTCGCCCGGGCGGCTGCAGCGGAACCAGTGCGTATTGACGACACCTGCTCGCTGGTGTTCCTCGGAGCGGTATGGATCAGCGACGCGCTCATGCTCGCTGCGCGCGACGCGCATGCTGCCGGTGCGCGTTGCGTTTACCTGCTCTACGACCTGACACCGGTGCTCGAGACCGGACACACCGCGGCTGTCAACCAACTCTTCGACCGATACCTCAACCTCATCACACAGACCGCATCCCGCATCCCAGCCATCTCCGAGTCGAGTCGCCGCGACTACGAGCACCACTGTGCGAAACGGGACTGGGATTCCGTACCGGGCAGTGTCACCGGGCTCCCCTGCGGCATAACTCCCGACCAGTTCGACACGCTGGAGTCGCCGTGGCCGCGGCCCTATGTGCTGTTCGTCGGCACGGTGGAGTCGCGCAAGAACCACCTACTGGCGTTGCGTGCATGGCAGGTGCTGCTCGATCGCCATGGACCGGCAAACGTGCCGGATCTCGTCTGCGTCGGCCGGCTCGGCTGGCATGCGGATACGTTCTTGCGCGAATACGTTGAGTCGGCCGGGCTTGGCGGAAAGCTGAGCGTCCTGTCGTCCAGCGTTACCGACGAGGAGCTCGCCCGTTTCTACGCGCACGCGGAGTTCACGATCTACCCATCTCGCTACGAGGGCTGGGGGCTCCCGGTGTCCGAGAGTCTGGCCTTCGGTCGACTGCCGGTGGTCGCGTACAACTCATCGCTGCCAGAGGCTGGTCGGGACCTCGCCGCCTACTTCCGCTCCGACGACCTAGATGATTTCGTGCACGTAATCGAGACCCGAGCGCTAGACCTGCCGGCACGAAACGAGGCGGAGGCACGCATTCGAGCGGATCGCGCTCCAGCGATTACCTGGGCCGATGTGGCCGACACTATGCGCGACGAGGTGGCGGCCGCGGCCGCTGCGGAAGCGAGGACACCGGTGATCCCAGAGATCGAACTCGGCCGCGAGTACATGCTGGCTGTCGGCCAACCTGCACCCGATGCCGGGCACGCCGATCAGTACCTCGCGCATCTGCAGGACGACGGATTGACGCCGATGCTGCGACAGCCGCGGGGTGAGCGCGACTACGAAGTCGTCGATGCGGCGGTGATCGGCACCTTTGGTTCACCGCAGGTCTGGGGCAATGAGTTGCGCCCGGGTCGGCGGGCAGACATCCGGATCATCCGACCGGAGGACGGCCCACTCAGTCTGCTGCTGTCAACGCGATCCATGCCCGGCCTGGCGACGATCGAGGCGGTTGGCCCGGGTGGACCAGTGCGCGAGGACGTCTACCTCGGTTCCGTCATCACCCTGCGACTCGGCGACGGTCAGGCAGGGGAACCGGCACAGGTGTCACTGTCGGTCGTCGATGCGCACGATTCGATCGAGGGCTTCCTCGGTATCCGCTCGTTCGTCGTGCTCCGTTCGGACGACCTGCAGGCCGAGGTGATCGCGCACAAGACCGCGGCTGAGGCACTGCGCCAGGAACTCGACTTCGT
>CAIVQM010000205.1 GCA_903908025.1 uncultured bacterium | reverse complement strand
GCCGACGACGCCGTTGCCGGGTCCGGCGCCGTCGACGCCGACCTTGGCGCCGATGCCGAACACGGCTGCGCCGACGGCGAGGAAGACGAGCAGGAAGGTGCCGACGAACTCGGCAATCATCTTCCGGGCTGTGGTGTTCATGGAACCCCCTGGAGTGTGGATCAGATTCGGGCAAAATAGCACAGGGCACTTTTAATGACCAGTACCCTCGTACGAGCAGGTAGGCTGTTCCGATGTCCGCGTCCAGCCCCGCTCGTTCGGAGCGCCCTCCGCAGGCGCGCGTGCTCCGCAATCACGAGCGGATCCTCGACGCGGCTGTGGGCGCCGCCGATGAGGACGGCTGGGCGGGGTTGAACTTCGCCAACGTTGCGGCGCGGGCGGGGTTGTCCCGTAGGCCGTTACAGGACCGCTTCATGGATGCGTCGCATCTTGCTGCTGCTGCCTGGACCGAGAGGGCCGACCCGGCGCTGTGTGGCGCCCTGGCCGACGTCCTCGGCTCCGCAGGACTCCTCGCTGCGGAGCCGGACCTCAACGACCTTCTCGGAGCCCTCGAGGTGTTGGCACACCCTGGCCCGGAGCTCAGGGCTGCCGCGGAACTCATGCTCGTGTCCCAGTTCGATCTGGTCCTGCGGGCGGCAGTCCGCGACGGACTGGGCGGTCAGATCGAGGCTTGGTGCACGCCGGAGCCCAGGCAGGTGACTCGCGCAGATGCCGGTAGACGCGGCTACCTGCTGTGCCAGTCGCTGGGACTCCTCCTTGCTGGCCATCGGCCGGGGATCGAGGGAATCGACCTGCGCCACGAGGCTCGGCTCCTCACTGCTGCCCTGGCAGCACCGGCCAAGCCCACAGCGTTGCCGCGCGCCCGAGCCCGGCACCTGGACGAGAAGACCCCATTCGACACGGGCGATGCCACGCTCGACGCGTTGCTCCAGTCCGTCCTGGACCAGGTGGGTGCGGATGGCTTTGACCGCGCGAGTGTGGAGCGGATCGTCGCTGCTGCCGATTCGTCACAGGGTGCACTCTTCGGGCGATACGAGACCAAGCTCGACCTCTTCATCGATGCGACCCGGCGCCAGCACGCGATCGCCCTGCGTGTGAACCACGAGTACATCCAACAGATCGCGACAAGTCACGGAGCTGGTGCGGCGGATGCCGTCACCCTGCGCGAGTTCATGCGACCGGGTCGGGAGCAGAGCCGCGCGCACCTGCTGGAACAGCTGCGTATCTCCTGGCATGAGGAGTCTCTCCTGCTGGCGCAGGCGGAGGAACTGGAGGTCTTTGCCCGCGAGGAATTTGTGATTGGGGTTTCGCGCACCCGTAAAGAGGTGCCCGGCTATGTGCACTTCGGATACGCCCTCGGGCTCGGTGCGGCGGTCCTGCCCGTGCTGTTCCCCGCCTGCTGGACACTGCCATACGACGTGGTGACCATCCCGCTGCTGGACTAGGCGCTGCCGAAATCGGTGCTCACTAGTACACCCAGATGTAGGTGGCGGCGACCGCGGCGACGATCAGCGGGTAGCCGATGCGCAGGACCCGATCAAGGATTCTGACGCGGCTCAACTGTCGCTGCTCGGTAAGCCTGCGGCCCACGAGGGTGCCGATGATGCACATTCCGGAGAGGGCGATGAAGGCGTAATACGCCCACTCGATGGCGACGGTGTAGTCGACCGAGGGCAGCGATGATGTGACGCTGTTGAGCATGACGGCCCCGGTGAGAATCCCCGTCACGCCGAATGAGATACGGGCGGTTGCGTCCTTGTAGGGATACCAGAGCGATACGTACACGACGATCGTGAGCAGGAACAGCGGTAGGAGGTTCTTGATGAGGAACGAGAACACGTCACGCGAGATCGTGTTAGTCGTGACCATCTGCGAGAACGTGATGCCGCGGCCGTCACTGGCGATTGACGGATCACCGAGATCACCACTCTGACCCACACTGGCGGGGTAGAAACTCAGGGAGTCCGCCTGCCAGTTGGGGATCTGGTCGATCGTCTCGGTTGCATTGACACCACTCTGAAGGCGCTCCGCCTGAGTCTGCTCGAGATTGTCCGGATCGGGCACGTAAGTCATCTGACTGGATTGCAGGCGCCGGTTCTGGATGATGATGGGAAGTTGTTGCGAATCAAATGGAAAGGCGCTGAACTCCATGGGCGCGTGGAAGGCACCGTCCACGCGGTAGAGCTCGTAACTCTCACCGTCGAAGGATGAGCGGCGCAGCGGCTCCCCTAGGCCGAGGGTCGGATTCACTGCGTTGACGAACTGGATGTCGGAGGGGCCGGCAGAGTCACCGCGGTACTTCAGCCAGATGAAGAAGTCAGCGTGGAATGTCTGCGCCCGCACATCGAGGCTGTCGGTCGCATTGATGTTGAATCCGGTGGTGACAACCCGCTGAATCGTGTAAGTCTCGCCGAGGGCATTGATCGCAGACCCGTTGCGGATGGCTTCGCTGAGGGACAGGCCGACCATCGGAGAGTAGGGCGTCAGCTGGTCGGCGGCCGATGTGAGTGTGACGACCCCGTCTCGCGTCACGCGGCCGTCGTCGAATGCCACGGGGCGTGCTGCCGAGTTGTCTACTTCGAAGTACAGGGAGCCGGTGAGGACCGGGAGTGCTGTCTCGGGCGTTCGCGCCGACGCAAGTGCATCGCGGATGCCACCCCGAGACTCAGCACTGGATGAGCTATTCCACGGTACGTCGGATCGGATCATCGCCTCAGCGAAGGCATCCACGGCGTCGTAGGTCAGTCCGGCGGCCCAGCTGGGCTGGTAGCCGAGCTGCTTGCCGAAGGCGTCGTAGAAGGTGACGGCGGGACCGGCGAGAGTCCCTTCCGTCAGGGGAGTTGCGGCGTAGGAGTTGTTCACGACGGTGGGGGAGGCGGCTGACAGTCCCGCGAAGAACTTCTGTGTTGCGAGGGCGTCGGGGGCGATGAGCCTGGCCTGCGCGCCGAGCGCCTGCAGCTCCCCGGCCAGGGCACTGGACGCAGGATCGAGTGACAGGAGCGCGATGACACCGGGGTCAGGAATGCGGGCGATCTGCTCTGCCGTCGACTTAAGCGCAGCAGCCTGTTCCGCTGATGCGGCCGGGATGACGAAGTCCGCCTGCACCGTCGCGAGTTGTTTGAACCCTTGGGTGAACCCGGTCCGCAGACTCTGCCCGTACGGATCGTCGGTGGATACGACGATGGCCGAGTCGAAGCCCAGCACGCCGTTGGCGTAGATCGCCATGCCGCGGCCCTGCTGGCTGTTGGCGAACACCGTGCGGAAGTACCAGGGGTTATCGGTGGTGACGGCATCAGCGGTAGCGGTCGGTGTGATCGCCGGCATGCCGGCGGCGCGGTAGATCGGTGCGGCGGCAAGGGAGGTGGTGCTGAGCGAGTGACCGATGACGCCCACGAACCGGCCATCGGCCACGATCTCGCGGGCGACGGCCTCCGCCTGGGCCGGGTCGCCGTTGTCAGTGAACGTGACGAGCCGGAGTTGCTGACTTGAGGTGGCGCGGGTCTGGTTCCACGCGTCGACTGCTTGCTGGGCGGCCTGCACGGTCTCGGCACCGCCGAGCTGCCGAGCATCGTTGTCGGCGACCACGAGGGCGATGTAGGCGTAGGTGATGCGGCTGTTCGCGACCACGGCACCGACACCGACAAGCAGCGCCAGCAGAACGAGCACGATGAGGGAGCGGGTCAGCAGGCGTCGGCGGCGCTGGACCCGCATCTGTGCGGCGTAGCCGGTGATGAACTCCGGCGGTGGGGGATCGATGATCCGGGCGAGCTCCGGCGGAGTGACTGACTCGACTGACCTCAGTCTGTCGAGCGAGGGAGTCAGTCGGTGCTGGGGATCGAGTTCGCGCGCCCTCTCAAGACAGAACTTCTCTTCACCCGGATTCTCGGTGACAGCGGCAAACCACAGCCACGCGACCTCGTACTCGGGGTCCAGAGTCAGCGCTTCGGCCAGCAATACGCGTGCGTCGTCCGCATCGCCGGCCTCTGCCGCGGCTATTGCCTGGCGGGTGCGTTCCGCTGCGAAAACCTGGTCTGCCATCAGGAACTCCGCTCGGTCGTCTTCAGGCGCATGCGAGCTTCGCCCACACGTCGGCGAAGGCGCTCTTGAGCTCGCGGTGTTCGGCTCGGATCGACCGGGGGAGTGATGCGACGGAGCTCTCGTCGCTCATGTCGCTGATCGAACCAGCGGTTGCCGTCGTGGCTTCCTCCAAATTCGTGAGCAGTATACGTGCGAGGCCGTGGGACTTCTCGCGGGCCGTGCCGAGACTGCGATCGATCTCGGCGAGATGGTTGCGTACATCCGCGACGGTAGGCGTGGCGCGTTTGTTGGGGAGTGACGCAACATCCGACCGGACCGATGCCAGCGTGGTGCAGACATCAGCGGCGCCGTCAGCGGCAATGTCTGACTGGATGGTGCAACCGGTGATCGATGCGGACGAGAGAAGGCAGGCAAGCAGCACGGCGGTTGGTGTCTTCATCCCTTGCTCCTCACCCACGGCGCGCGACGGAGAATATGAAAGCACAGAACACTTTCATTCGCATATGTGCCGAAAGGCTTCCCTGAGCCGGGTCGGCCGTGATAGAAAGCGCAGAGCACTTTTATCAGCCACCCGTCGAGTGAGGATCCGCCATGGCAGGGAAGTTCGAGGTCTACGTCGACAAGGCAGGCAAGCACCGGTTCCGCCTGAAGTCGTCCAATGGCCAGATCGTCGCCGTCGGCGAGGCGTACGAGTCCAAGGCGAATGTCCTCGAGGGTGTCCAGGCCGTCCTGCGCGCTGCCGAGGGCGCCACGGTCGTGGAGGTCACTAACTAGGAATCCGATCGTGCCTTTCGGGGGGAGGCACCGTAGGTTACAGACTCCCGTTGTGAGCACCCCCGGCGCGCAATGAGAGCGATGCCCTTCGTCTGGGTCACGAGAGTCCGGCTCAGACGAAGGGCGTGATCGCACCCCCCCCAAGTGGGGGTAGCGAGGAGATCGTGCAGCCGCAGGAATCGACATACCGTTGCTACGCCGCCGCCACAGAGGCCTCGGCTGTACGCAAGGGAGCCAGCACCCGTGTCCATTCGCACCCGCACTGTCGTCACCGCAGCTGTGTCCGTTCTCCTCGCGGCTGCTGCCGCGTCCGGAGCTGCTCAGGCAGCGCCTGAGAGAGTCGAACCCTCCGCGACAATCGCCCTTGATGGGTTCCCGGCGTGGGGGGTGCTGTCTCCGGACGGGTCACGTCTCTATGTGACGGTGAGTAACACCGCGGCCGATGGCACCAACATCGCGGGTGAGGTTGATGTTGTGGACACGTCGACCAACGGCGTGACAGCACGCATCCCCGTCGGCGCGATCCCGGTGACATCGTCGATCAATGCGACTGGCACCCGCCTGTACGTGCCCAACTCGGGCGACGGAACGGTGAGCGTCATCGACACGGCCACGAATACAGTGATCGCCACCGCTGCCACGGGTGGTAGCCCGATGTATGCAGCCCTGAATCGGGCGGGCACAAGGGCGTACGTGCCTGGCCTGACGACCAACGTCGTCTCAATCATCGACACGACGACCAACACGGTGACCTCCACCATCGCGACCGAACCGCATCCGCAGGCGGTGACCTTCTCCGCGGATGGAACTCGGGCCTATCTGACCGCTCGCGGAGTCAACACGGTTCAGGTCATCGACACGGCCACTGAGACCATTACTGCGACGATCCCGGTGGGTGAGGGACCGATTCGTGTCGTTCTTGATCCGCAGGGCAAGCGCGCTTTCGTTCCTAACCACACGGGCGACTCCATCAGCGTGATCAACGTGGTCACCAACAAGGTCATCCGTACAATCAAGGTCGGCAAGAGCCCGATCCCACCCGTCGTGAATCCTGCGGGCACGCGCATGTGGGTCGCCAACTACATGGACGGCACGGTGTCCGAGATCGACCTTCGTCACCTGTCCAGGAAGAACCCCGTGGTTCGCACGATCAAGGTCGGCAAGGGACCGATTTTCTCTATGCTCAACATGCGAGGTGACAGCCTGTACGTCACGAATCGCGATGGCGACTCCATCTCGGGGATCTGCACCGCGACGGGCAAGGTGACGAAGACGTTCGCGACGGGTGATGCACCGCGTCAGACGATCGGCGGTCCGGCGATGTACGCGATTGACTCGACGGGGCAGAGCCTCTCCGTCTTCACCGCCGCAGCGCTCGGGAAAGGTGCCTGCAGCTGACTTGCAGTCCTGCGAGTCCTGTGCGATCGTTTTCCCTGCAAGGGGAGTATCCCAATCACTGGATAGTCGTCATCACGACGCGCAAGCGTCCGGCATCCAGATCGGCTCAGGCCGGTGGGAGAGACCTTGTGCCATGTGCAGCGTTAGCTGCCTGACACAAGGAGCATTACGTGGACGTCCCCCTCATCATTTGGGCAGCCCTGATCCTGGGCATCGTGGTCATGCTCGCCATCGACCTACTCCTTCATCGCGATGCGCACGAGATCCGCCTCAAGGAGGCAGCTCTCTGGTCGGGAATCTGGGTCGCGGTCGGCATCGCGGTTGGGGCCGCGATCTGGTGGGCGTACGGATCCGAATACGGCCTGCAGTACTTCGGTGGCTACCTCATCGAGAAGTCCCTCGCCGTCGACAACGTGTTCGTCTGGGCGATGCTGCTTGGTTACTTCGCGGTGCCTGCCCGGTACCAGCACCGGGTCCTGTTCTACGGCGTAGTCGGCGCATTGGTCTTTCGCGCGATCTTCATTGCCGCTGGATCGGCGCTCATCGCGAGCGCAGCGTGGGTGCTTTACATCTTCGGTGCATTCCTGATCCTCACAGGAATCAGGATGCTGATGCACCGCAACGATCATGCCGACCCGGGCAAGTCTTTGGTCCTTCGCGCCTTCCGTCGGTTTGTGCCGACAACCGAGGAGTACGACGGTCAGCGGTTCTTTACCCGCCGGGCCGGACGCCTGCTGGCCACACCGCTCCTTGCCGTGCTGGTCGTCATCGAGGTGAGCGACATCATCTTCGCTGTCGACTCGATCCCGGCGATCTTCGCGATCACCCAGGAGCCGTTCCTCGTATTCGCCAGCAACGCCATGGCGATCCTGGGCCTGCGCGCGATGTACTTCCTACTCGCAGGCGTCATGCACCGCTTCGTGTACCTGAAGCTCGGGCTGTCGCTGGTACTCGTCTGGGTCGGCATCAAGATGATCGTCGGCCACGGCTTCGTGGACATCCCGACGGTGCTGAGTCTGGGAGTCATCGTCGCCATCCTGAGCGTCGCCGTCATCGCCAGCCTTGTCGCGACCCGATCACGGCAGCCCGAGCCCGACAAGGAACTCGACCGTGTCTAGGGCCACATTGCGCGACGCATGGGCGTCGCTGCCCCACCCGATCCGCTGGGTGGGCGTGGCCGCTGTTGGCGGGACGTTGATCATCGCTGGCCTGATCCTCATGGTGCTTCCCGGGCCGGGGATCCCGCTGCTCGTCCTCGGCCTGGTCGTTCTTGCAACGGAGTTCGCATGGGCCCAGCGCACCCTCCTCCACGTCCGCCGCCAGTCGAGCGCCGCGTGGTCCAGCGTCACCAAGCGTCTCAACCGAAAGGGATCTGTCTCATGAGGAGTACTCCTGCCATCTCCCCCGTCCCCCGCCTGACGCCTGGCGGATACGCCCGTATCGTCGAGCGCCTTCGGGACATCACCGAGCACCGCCTCCCGCAGATGCGGCCGCTGCTTGTCGACCGCGAACGCGATGAGCGGGACGTCGCAGAGTTCGAACGTCTGCAAGCAGAGGTCGACTCGCTCGAGGCCCTTCTCGCGGAGGCACAGGTCATCGTCGACGACCCCGCGCGTTTCGAGGGTCGCGTCGAACTTGGCATGCGCGTGCACGTCACCCTCTCCGACGGATCGAAGGCATGGGTGCGGCCCGTGCACCCGGCCGAGGCGTTTCTCGACGACGAGCGCATCTCCATGACATCACCGCTCGGGCTCGCGCTGATGGGAGCTCGTGTGTCGCATGTGGGGTGGGTTGGTGCGCCGGGTGGCGTCTGGGCGTGCACGGTGCTGGCGGTGGACCCGAGCGCGGTCGACTAGAACGCGGTCAGAGGTTTCCAGCGAAGAGCCTGAACCGTGGCGAAGCCGGCATCTGCCGACAGAAGCTCGGCATCGAGGGAGATGGCCACTGCCGCGAGGACGGCATCGAAGGACCCAATGCTCGAATACTCGGCCCACAGTTCAAGGCCCGTTGCAAGGTGCTGAGCCGTGACCACCTGCAGTGGACCGAGCAAGTCGGCAAAGGCGCCGGCCAGTTCGACGGCATCAGCACGGGATCGGCGTCTGGCGCGAACATGTGCGAACTCCTGAATGACCTCAGGGGTCGTGTGGGCACGCACGGCACCTGAGCGCACGTCGCTCATCAAGGAACGTGCAGCACCGGTGAGCGGATGGTCGTCGCCGACCGCGTAGACGAGGACCGTCGTGTCGACAAGGATCACGCGAACTGCCCCGCGCGCAACTCATCGAGCTCGGCCCGCAACTCCTGGGGCCCGGGCACCGGCATCGGCTCGGCGGCCAGGATCAGGTCAAGTGCCTGCTGCTTGCGGATGTCAGGAGCGACCCAGGCCATGTCGATCGCCTCGCGGACGAGTGCGCCCACGGAGCGCCCCTCGGCCGCAGCCCGCTCCGCGAGTCGGGCGTGCTGGGTTTCGTCCAGGAGCACTTGAAGTCGATGATTCAGGGACATGTGCATACATTAGCATGTGTAGGTAGGCACGGACTCAAGACGCCGGCCACCGAACCCGCTAGCACGAGCGTGAGGCTGGTGGCGGTGGTGGGAACCGTGGACCCTGCGGGTCCTCCTCCCAAATCCCGCGCTCTGTCACAGTCCATATGACTGATGGGCCCCCGCAGGCGGGAGCCCATCAGTCATATGGCGGTGGCGGTGGGATTTGAACCCACGGTGAGGTTGCCCCCACACGCGCTTTCGAGGCGCGGTCCTTCGGCCGCTCGGACACGCCACCGCCGACGAGAATACAGGCCCCCCGAGGGCGGGCTCACCCTCGGGCGTAGGACGTGACTCGGAAGGCCGGTGCGAGGAACAGGACAACCAGCAGGACGGGCACGAGAAGGGCGAACGCCCAGCGCAGCGAGGTGGCATCGGCGACGAGGCCGATGAGGGGCGCGCCGAGGACGAAGCCGAGGTAGTTGAAGACGTTGACCCGCGCAATGGCGACTCCGCTGCCCAGCACGTCGTGCTGCGCGGCGGCGGTGAAGGCCAGCGGGATGATCGGCGCGGCCCCGAGGCCGAGCAGGGCGAATGCCAGCAGGCCCCAGGCGGGGGACGGCGCGAGGGCGATGAGCAGTGCGGCGACGGCTGCGGTCGCTGCGCCGATGCGCACGAGCTTCACCGGTCCGCGTGCCATCACGCCGCGGTCGACGAAGATACGAGCGATCAGCGTCGTCAGCGCGTATGCCGCGTAGGCGAGCGCGGCAATCGACTCCGTCGAACCGAGGCCTTCGGTGAGGTAGACCGCGCTCCAGTTCGATGCGGCGGAGTCGGCGATGTAGACGCAGGTCAGGGCGATGCCGATGACGACGATCGGCTTCCACGGCACGCGGATGCGATCGTGGCTCGGATGCTCGGGCGATACGTCGTCGACCTTCCCAGTTACTTCGACGCGACCCTTCAGCAGGCGTGGCCCCACGATCAGCTGAACGGGAATGACGACGACCGCGATCAAGCCGAAGAAGGCTGCAAGGCTGAACGACGTGCCGGCGGCGCCCGCTGCGAGGGCAGCGCCGGCGATGCCCGCGAGGCTGAACACGGCGAAGAACGAGCCCATCAGGCTGCGGCGGTAGGTCAGTTCGACGGCAGAGGCATGCGCGTTCATTGCCGCGTCGACGGCGCCGAGGGCGAACCCGATCAGCGCGAGCGACGCGACGAGAGTGGGCATCGTCGAACTCAGACCGACGCAGACGAGGGCGATCGGCGTCAGCGGGCCGAGGATGCGCAGGACGGCGGCGCTGCCGACGCGGGACAGTGCGAAGCCGGCCACGATGCTGCCGACTCCGGCGACGATCGGCACGAGCCCGAGCAGCAGAGCGAGCTCGCCGTCGTCTAGTGAGAAGGTGGTCTGGACCGTGGGGATGCGGGTGACGAGCGCCGCGAAGCACAGGCCCTGGGCTGCGTAGGCGACCGCACCAGCCCTGCGCGCGGCTGGCTGCTGTTCGGTCACTCCGGGACTATCGCACCTGCGGGGGTTCGGTACCCCTGAAATGGCGACGGGACCCGGCCCGAAGGCTGAGTCCCGTCATCCCGCTGAGCGGGGCCGCGGAGGATAGGGGATTTGAACCCCTGAGAGGTTTCCCTCAACACGCTTTCCAAGCGTGCGCACTAGGCCACTATGCGAATCCTCCGCGGAAGAGGCTATCTGCAACCGTGGGCCGGGCTGTGGCCGCCCCATCCGCCTGCGATCCACCTGCGATGCGGGCGGGTTCGGCAACCCCTTACAGTTGTGCTGACCCCTCGTGCGGCGTCATCGCGTGAACCTCCCCAGGGCCGGAAGGCAGCAAGGATAAGCGTGCTCTGGCGGGTGCACGGGGGGTCCCTTCTTGATTGCTGGGCAGTCGACGGCGCGCATCGGCCCGTGTGAAGATACGGAAATACTGAAGAGCGTGGTCATCCACGATCTGGATGAAGAGACATATCGGTCTCTGACTGCTCGCGCGGCCGAGGCCGGGTTGAGTGTGCCGGATTTCCTCCGACGTGAAGTGCTCAGGATCGCCCGGATGCCCCGTGTTACGCAGTGGCTGGCCCGCACCGAGTGCCGTTCAGGGTCAACTCGTGAGTCTGACGTCATCGAAGGTTTGGACGAGCTCCGCGGAGAGTGGCCCGCGGCAGCCTCTCGTTGACCTGCGAGCGCCTTGCCGTCCGTGCGAACGGTCCTGCAGCGCTCCGGGTCCGCGATGCCAGATCCAGGTCATAGGCTGACGCTCGTGTCCATGGCCCTGTACCGCACCTATCGCCCGGCGAGGCTCGACGACGTCGTCGGCCAGGACCACGTCACCGGCCCGCTGCGCCGAGCGCTGGAGAACGACCGGGTCCATCACGCGTACCTGTTCTCCGGCCCCCGCGGCTGCGGCAAGACGTCGACCGCACGCATCCTGGCCCGCTCCCTGAACTGCGAGCAGGGCCCCACGGCCGATCCCTGTGGTGTGTGTCAGAGCTGCACCGACCTCGCGCCCAATGGTCCCGGATCACTCGATGTCATCGAGCTGGATGCAGCCAGCCATGGCGGCGTCGACGACACCCGCGACCTGCGGGAGCGTGCGATGTACGCGCCGGCCAACTCGCGCTACAAGGTCTACATCATCGACGAGGCTCACATGGTCACGACGGCAGGCTTCAATGCGCTGCTGAAGCTCGTCGAGGAGCCGCCCGAGCACGTGCGCTTCATCTTTGCGACGACAGAGGCCGACAAGGTCCTTCCGACGATCCGCTCGCGTACGCACAACTACACGTTCCGACTCGTCCCGTCGAAGACCCTGCAGTCGCATCTCGCGTATGTGTGCGAGCAGGAGGGTGTGCCCGCAGAGGCGGCTGCGCTGGCACTCGTTGCCCGGGCCGGTGCGGGCAGCGTGCGCGACAGCCTGTCCGTCCTCGGCCAGGTCATCTCCGGTTCCGGCCCAAGTGGCGTCACGTACGCGGAGGCCGTTGCGCAGCTCGGCATGACCGATGCGACGCTGCTCGACGAGTCGATCGATGCGCTGGCTGATCACGACGGCGCGGCACTCTTCACTGTCATCGACAAGGTCATCGAGGCAGGGCACGATCCGCGACGCTTCGTCACTGATCTCCTCGAGCGCTTCCGTGACCTGATCGTTCTGCACAACGTGCCCAATGCTGCTGAGCTCGGCCTGATCGACGCCCCCGAGGACCAGGTCGCTCGCGAGATCGCGCAGTCGCAGCGGTTCGGGCCGGCCGAGCTCACGCGCGCCGCCGATGTCACGAGCGCGGCGCTGAGCGAGCTTCGCGGTGCGACGGCGCCACGGCTGCACCTTGAGCTGATGGCCGCTCGACTGCTCCTGCCCGCGTCGGATGCCGACGAGGCCGGCAACCGCGCACGACTCGACCAGCTGGAGAGGCGCGTGGCCGCCGCTCCGATCCACGTTGCAGCCGTTGCACCGGTCGAGCGCGGCGCGGATCCCGTCGTTGCACCCACGCCGCCCAAGCGGTTGTCGGAGGTCGCCCCATCGACGGCGGCGACGCCGGCTCCGGCTGAACCGACCACACCCGTGACTGCTCCCGAGCCTTCGGCACCTGCCGCCGCCCCTGCACCTGCAGCGGCCCCGCCAGCCGCGCCGCCGCGCTCGAAGCCGCCCGTGCGCCCGCGTGCGGGTGCGCAGGCACCCGCCGAGGTGCCGGCCGAGGTGCCCGTTGCGGCAGGTGCCCCCGCTGCGAGCGAGTACGTCGCCGGGCTAGACCAGTTCGTCTCAATGTGGCCCGCGGTGCTCGAGGCCGTGAAGTCATACTCCAAGGTGGCGTG
>CAIVQM010000204.1 GCA_903908025.1 uncultured bacterium | reverse complement strand
TCTCCGGGGTGATGTCCATTTCCTTGGCCAACTCCTCCGGAGTGGCCTCGCGGCCCAGATCCTGGAGCAGTTCGCGTTGGATGCGGCCGAGCTTGTTGATCACCTCGACCATGTGTACCGGGATGCGGATGGTGCGGGCCTGGTCGGCCATCGCGCGCGTGATCGCCTGACGGATCCACCAGGTGGCGTACGTCGAGAACTTGTAGCCCTTGGTGTAGTCGAACTTCTCGACCGCACGGATCAGGCCCAGGTTGCCCTCCTGGATCAGGTCCAGGAACAGCATGCCGCGTCCGGTGTAACGCTTGGCCAGCGAGACGACCAGGCGAAGGTTGGCCTCGAGCAGGTGGTTCTTCGCCCGACGTCCGTCGGTGGCGATCCACTCCAGGTCGAGCCGGGTCTTCTTGTCGAGCTTCTTGGTCTCGTTGAGCATCTCCTCGGCGAACAGGCCTGCCTCGATGCGCTTGGCCAGTTCGACCTCCTGCTCGGCATTCAGCAGGGATACCTTGCCGATCTGCTTCAGGTAATCCTTGACCGGGTCGGCGGTGGCGCCAGCGACCATGACGGTCTGCTGCGGGGCGTCGTCCTCGTCGACGTCCGAGATCGTGAAGCCCTTGCCTTCCTCCTCGACGGCAGCAGCCTTCTCCTCCTCGGTCTCAACGACCTCCTCGGTCTCAACCGCGGCGAGGTCCTCAGCCAGGTCGGCCTCCAGGACGGCCTCAAGGACGGCAGCGCCCTCGAGTTCCTCGACATCGACATCCGCGATGGCATCGATGTCCTCGACGACGACCAGGCCTTCCTCGGTCTCGATCACCTCGATGACGGCGTCCGTGGCCTTCGCCGCCTTGCCACCCTTGACCGCAGCGGGCGCGGCCTTCTTGGCGGGTGCGGTCTTCTTCACCGGAGCGGCAGCGGCCTTCTTCACCGGTGCGGAAGCCACCTTCTGGGCCGGTGCGGCCTTCTTCACCGGAGCGGCAGCGGCCTTCTTCACAGGTGCGGCCTTCTTCACCGGAGCGGCAGCGGCCTTCTTCACAGGTGCGGTCTTCTTCACCGGAGCGGCAGCGGCCTTCTTTGCCGGTGCGGCCTTCTTCACCGGAGCGGCAGCGGCCTTCTTTGCCGGTGCGGCCTTCTTCACGGGTGCGGTCTTCTTTGCGGCTGAACTTGCCATCGAGATGGGGGTGCCTTCCTCGCGTTGACCCACGACAAGGGCCCGTGTCAAGCCTAAGGCTTGGAAACGGGCCAATATTCCTGTCATCATGCCATGCCTCCCGGGCGGTTGCCGCCTCGGGGCACAATCACGGGGTCAGCAGCGCCCGACCCTCCCCGACCCGCACCGGAAGGTGCCCGAGTTGCGTCACCGGCTCGGCCACGGGGAAGGGCCCCAGTCCGTCCACCGTGAAGGCCGCGGACCAGGTTGCCGTGATCGCGACGGAGTAGTCCCCCGCCCGACGGTACGGGTGCGTCACGCCGATCACCGGGTAGCGCCCGCCGGGGTCGGCCGTCCGCAGCGAGGCGCCGTCGCCGAACTTCCACCCCCAGCGAGGTGTCGCCGTCAGCTCGACATCCGCGTCGAGTACCCGATAGCTGCGCCTCGTCGTGCCGGCCACCTGACCAGCACCGAAGACCACCGGAACCTGTGCGACGATCCCGACGCCAGGCTGGGCCGTGGGCGCTAGGGCGGGCAGGTCCTGCTCAAACCGATCGCGCGCGGCGCGGCCGACCTCCGAGACCGTGAGCGGCCCCGAAGTCGCGATGCAGACCAGGCCGATCTCGCCCCAGGGCTCTCCCCCACCGTGAAACCAGCCCCGCAGCAGCTGATCACCCGCTGCGCATCCGCGTACAACACTCAGGCAGGGCGATTGGCCGTCGAAAGCGTGGCCCAGGGGAGAGAGCACGCACGGGCTTGTCAGCCGCCATGCGCAGTCGGCACAGGCCGCCACGGTCCTCCGTGTGCCCGAGTCGACACTGGCCGGGAGCAGCAGGCCTCCGGTGCCGACGTAGCGATCCTGCTCGTCGTCGCCGTGGACGTCGGCGGTCGGTGCGATCGGGACAGCCATTGCCAGGCCAGCCGGCTGGGCGGCCAGCACGAGCACCGCCGCGATGGCGAGGGCGGCGAAGTGTCGGGGCACCCGTAGACGGTAAGCCGGAACCCTCGCGCGACGCACCCCTTCGGGAGCCGTCCTGTGGATAACGGTGTCAGCGCAGGTCGCTGCGCCGCACTCGGTCCAGCGCATGGGCGACGAAACCACCGACCTGCTCGTCCTCGACAAGGAACCCGTCGTGGCCGTAGGGAGAACGCAGGACGTGCAGATCGTCGGCCCCCGGTGCGAGATCGACGAGCTCCTGCTGAAGCCGGATCGGGAACAGTCGGTCGGAGTCGATGCCGACGACGGTGAGCGGCGCATGGATCCCCGACAGCGCACTGGCCGTCCCACCTCGACCAATGCCGAGGTCGAACAGGCTCATCGCTCGAGTGAGGGCGACGTAGGTGTTGGCATCGAACCGGCGGGCGAGCTTGTCTGCGTGGTGGTCGAGGTAGGACTCGACGGCGAAGCGACCACCCGCGTACGGGTCCTCGTCGGCCTGCGGCTCCCGCCCGAACCGAAGGTCCAGCTCCGTCTCGCTCCGGTACGTCAGGTGGGCGATCCGTCGCGCGATCCCCATTCCGGCGTGCGGACCGTGACCTGGCTCGGCGTCGTAGTAGTCGCCACCACGGAAGGCGGGATCGGACTCGATGGCCGCGATCTGAGTGGCGTGCGTGCCGATCTGGTCGGCCGTCACGGCCGCAGTCGAGCCGAGGACCAGACCCCCGCGGACCCGATCGGGGTACCGCACCATCCACTCGAGCACCCGCATGCCGCCGAGCGACGGGCCGAGCATGAGCGCCCACGACGTGATGCTCAGAGCATCCATCAACCGTCGCTCGACCTCGACCATGTCGGCGACCGTCACGACCGGGAAGCGGCTGCCCCAGGGCTGGCCGTCCGGGGCAGTGGACGACGGTCCGGTGGTGCCCTGGCAGCCGCCGAGGATGTTGGCACACACGACGAACCACTCGTCGGTGTCGATCGCACCGCCCGGGCCGACCAGCCCGTCCCACCAGCCGGCAGTGGCCTGCCCGGGGCCAGCGGGCCCGGTGACATGCGCGTCTCCGGTCAGGGCATGGCAGATGTAGATGGCGTTCGTGCCATCGGCGGACAGCCGCCCCCAGGTCTCGTAGGCGACCCGGACATCGGGCAGGGTGAATCCGGCATCTGTCGTCAGGGCCCCGATGTCAACGAAACGGCGGTCGCCGACGGGATCCCCCTCCCGCCAGGCAGCGCTGGCAGGAGGAGGACCGTCGTACGAGAGTCCGTTGGTGGACATGGCCGACTCGAGGCTCGCCGGTCAGGCCTTGGCAGCCCGGAAGCCAGCGTCGAGATCAGCGAGGATGTCGTCGATGTTCTCGATGCCGACCGCGAGGCGAACCAGTCCCGGGGTGACACCGGCCGCCAACTGCTCCTCCGCGGACAGCTGGGAGTGGGTCGTCGAGGCCGGGTGGATGACCAGGCTGCGAACGTCGCCGATGTTCGCGACGTGGCTGTGCAGTTCGAGTGCCTCAACGAACGCCTGACCGGCCTCGATGCCGCCCTTGATCTCGAAGCTCAGCACAGCACCGGTGCCCTTGGGGGCGTACTTCTTGCCAAGGACGTACCACGGGCTCGACGCGAGACCCGCGTAGTTCACGGACTCAACCTCGTCGCGACCCTCGAGCCACGTTGCGACGGCCAGGGCGTTCTGAACGTGACGCTCCACGCGCAGCGAAAGCGTCTCGATGCCCTGTGCGATGAGGAAGGCGTTGAACGGCGAAACGGCAGCACCGAGATCGCGCAGCAACTGCACCCGAGCCTTGAGGATGAAGGACAGGTTGGCGCCGAAGGCAGAGCCCACACCGAGGTCACGCGCATACACGAGGCCGTGGTAGCTGGGATCGGGCTGGTTGTAGTTCGGGAACCGCTCGGGGTACTGGGCGTAGTCGAAGGTGCCACCGTCGACGATCACACCGGCAACCGATGTGCCATGACCGCCCAGGTACTTGGTCGCCGAGTGGATGACGACATCGGCGCCGTGCGCCAGCGGGTTGATCAGGTACGGCGTTGCGACGGTGTTG
>CAIVQM010000203.1 GCA_903908025.1 uncultured bacterium | reverse complement strand
CCTGCTGGTCGAGGGCAGTCTGAGCAGTGGTGACGCGCTGGGCATGCTGTCGGCGCTCGCGGCGGGAGCCAGTTATGCCGTGTTCACCGTGGTCGGAGTGGGCCTGTCGAGGGAAGGGTTCAGCGGGAGTTCCGTCCTGGCCTCGTCATTCTCGATCGGAGCGGTGATCCTCATCCCGGCGGTGTTCATGTCCACCTGGTGGCTGACGCCGGGCGGAATGGTGGTCGTGCTGTGGCTCGGCCTCGCGACGACGACCGTCGCCTACCTGCTGTTCGGACTCGGGCTGAAGGTCCTGCAGCCGGGGCACATTGCGACACTCACGCTCTTCGAGCCGGCTGTTGCGACCATCCTCGGTGTGGTCGTGCTTGGTGAGCCGCTCGCAGCGGTGGGTTGGATCGGATGCCTCCTGGTCGTCAGTGCCATAGCGTTACTGGGGATAGCCGAGAATCGGCGCGAACCGTCAAGCACTGAGCAGGAGGCCGTGGCATGACCAGCGCGATCTTCCGCAGTGGATTCGCCTGCCTCGTTGGCCGCCCGAACGCGGGCAAGTCGACGCTTACCAATGCCATGGTCGGTCGGAAGGTCGCGATCACGTCCGACCGTCCGCAGACCACGCGACGTGTTCTGCGCGGCATCGTCAACCGTCCCGATGGTCAGCTCATCATGGTGGACACGCCCGGCCTGCACCGGCCGCGAACCCTGCTCGGCGAGCGGCTCAACGACCAGGTGCGCGAGACGTGGTCGAGTGTCGACGTCGTCGGCCTCTGTATCCCGGCGAATCAGTCGGTAGGGCCGGGGGACCGCTTCATCGCCACTGAGCTGTCGCACCTGCGCCGGAAGCCCATCGTGGCGATCGTGACGAAGACGGACACCGTGAGCAAGGCGATCCTTGCGGAGCGCCTCGCAGAGGTTGCCGACCTTGCCGAGCAGATCGGATTCGAGTGGACCGAGGTCATTCCGCTGTCCGCGCGGACGGGCGTTCATGTCGCGCTGCTTGCTGAGCGGCTGATCTCCCATATGCCGGAAGGCCCGGTGCTCTTCCCGGAGGGCGACGACGACGAGGGGCAGACGATCGAGGTGGCCGTTGCGGAGCTGATCCGCGAGGCCGCGCTCGACGGGGTCCAGGACGAGCTGCCGCACTCGATCGCCGTCGTGGTCGAGGAGATCGAGCCTCGACTCGATCGACCGGCCGACCGTCCCCTGACGGATGTCCGTGCCTCGCTGTTCGTTGAACGCGACACGCAGAAGGCGATCGTCATCGGCAAGGCCGGCTCGCGGCTCAAGCAGGTGGGCACACGCGCGCGGCGTGAGATCGAGCTGCTGCTGGGCGTGCCCATCTACCTCGACATCCGGGTGAAGGTCGCCAAGGACTGGCAGAAGGACCCCAAGCAGCTCCGTCGCCTCGGCTTCTAGCCGTACCTGCCCGGGAGAGCGGCGCCCAGGGACCAGCAGCGACCGGGACCAGCAGCGACCGGGACCAGCAGCGACCGGACAAACGGGCAAGGATGCCCCTCCGCGCCCCCCTGATCACCCGTTTGTCCCGGACT
>CAIVQM010000202.1 GCA_903908025.1 uncultured bacterium | reverse complement strand
GCCGATGCTCACGCTCGGTGGACGCAACCTGGTGTCGTTCGCGGCCTGGAAGAACCACATCGGGGTCTATCCGATCCCTGCGGGGGACGCTTCGTTCCAGGCGGAGATCGCTCCATACCGGGATGCGAAGGCGACTGCTCGCTTCCCGCTGGGCGAGCCCATTCCGTATGAACTGATCGCTCGGATCGCGACCCTGCTGGCGGTTGAACGCGGCCCTGCCTAGCGCCGGTGCCTAGGCCCGCGGGTTGGCCTTGCGCGCGTACATGTCGGCATCGGCGCGCGGCAGCAGCGTGTCTGCGGTGTCACCCTCCTGGGCAACGGCGATGCCGATACTCGCCCCGATGACGAGGTCGTTCCCGAGCACCGACATGGGCGGAGCAAGGGCCGCGTGAATCCGGTCCACGAGGGCTCGCGCAGTCTCGTGGCTACTGAGGCCGCGCGCCACGATCAGGAACTCGTCGCCTCCATACCGGCCGACGACATCACGCGGTCGCACGGCAGCGAGGAGTCGTGCCGCAACCTGCTGGAGTACCTGGTCGCCGGCGGCGTGGCCAAGACTGTCGTTGACCGCCTTGAAGCCGTTGAGGTCGATGAACAGGGTGCTCAGTGACTCGGACCCGTCCTTCAGGGCGGCCAGGCCGTCCTCGAGGATCTCCGTCACCGTGTTGCGATTGAGCAGTCCCGTGAGTCCGTCGGTCCGGGCCTGCCGGTTCAGCCGCTCCTCGGCCTCACGTCGCTCGGTGATGTCCTCGGCCACGAGGATGGAGCCGAGGTCGCGTCGGCCGCCAGTGGGGGCAGTCATCGCCACGCTGGTCAGGCGCACGAGCAGGGTTCGGTCGCCGCCACGGCGGATGAGCCGGACATCGCGATGGGTCGGCCCGGTCTGGTCGGAACTATCGATCAATTGGCGGACGGCCTCGGCGTCTTCCGGGTGGACGAACCGCATCAGGTCGGTGTCAATGGCATGGTCCAGATCGAGACCGAGCAGCTCGCACCACGCGCCGTTGGCGTCGTTGACCATCAGGCGCAGGGTGCCGGTAGCAGCCGCGTTTCCATCAGTTGAGGCAGTCAGGATGATCCGCGCGGTGGCGACGGGGGAGTAGGTGAACAGGCTCTTTGTGAGCGCCTCGGATTCGGTTCGTCGGGCGAGTTCCTGACGGACGGCGAGAGCGACTGCGAGCAGGGTGAGCGCCAGAATGGTGATGATCGCCTGCCGGGTGTGCCACGTCACTGGCTCGGCATCTGACAGGGCGGCAAAGCCGGCGATGACCGCGGGGATCTGGATCAGGCCAAGGCCGACGGTGCCGTACAGGAGGCCGACGGCGAGAAGCAGGATGCCCAGCGCGTAGCGAGCGATGAAGACGAGGAAGGGTGTCTCTCCCATGAGTGCGTTGGTGGTCGCCGCCACCGCAGCCAGGATCGTGAGGATCAGCAGCCCGACGTAGCCGAGCATCCACGGCCGGAGCCGTCGGGGCCACCTGACGATGGTCGCCATCGGCACGACGAGCACGACGGCGACGAGGTCGGCCGGGAACCAGGTGCTGAACGTGCTTATGGGATCGAGGCCCACCGTGAGCGAGTTGGCGAAGGCGCCGAGGCTCGCGCCGATGCCGCAGCCGATGACACCCGCGATGGCGAGGGATGCCACATCCCTCGGCCGATCGAATCTCTCGGCCGACAGGCGGAGGAGCAGCCAGGCGATGATGACCGCCTCGACGGCGTTCGCGGAACTGGCAAGCAGAACCGGGCCGAGCGCTGCATGGGTGACCAGGGTGGTGCCGGCGGCGCCGACGAGGATGCCGGCGAGGACCGCCCACCACAGGGCGCCGGGGCGGACCCGCATCAGGATCGCGACGGCAAGGCCGATGGGCAGGTAGAGGGATGCCATGCCGTGGGAGTTCTCGACCGTCAGGCTGCCGATGGCGCTGCCAAAGGCCCAGGCGACCGCCGTGATGAGCAGGACGAGCCCGAAGGCCCGCACGGTCGGCCGTGCGGTCACGTGGGGTCCAATCGAGATGCTGATGGCGGGGGCTGCGTAGCGATTGTCCCGAGGTTAATGGCAGTGGCGGATCCGCGCTCTCCACGAACGGGGCGAAAGCGGCCAAACCGCCTTATCAGTTCAGGAAGCGGAGAGCGTTGCCCCCGAGGATCGCCCCACGGTCGGCTTCAGTGAGATCCGCCCGCCGCACGACGTCGCCGGCCGGGCGCTCGCCGAGGGGATACGGGTAGTCGCTGCCCATCATCACGTTCTCCGCACCGAGGGTGTCGACGAGCAGGCGCAGGGCCGGATCGGAGAAGACGACGGTGTCCACGCTGAAGCGTCCAATGTAGGACGACGGGGCTGCTGTGCTGAGCCCCTGCACGACATCGCCGCGCTCGTGCCAGGCGTTGTCGGCACGGCCAAGCCAGAAGGCGAACGAGCCGCCGCCGTGCGCGAACGCGATGCGCAGCGAGGCCGGCAGCCGGTCGAATCCGCCGCCGAGGATCAGCGCGAGGATCGACAGGTGCGTCTCGGCGGGCATGCCGACGAGCCACTGCGCCATCCACCGATCAAGGCGTGGTGACGTGGGCATATCCCACGGATGAACGAAGACAGGAACATTGGTCTCCGCGCAGTGCTGCAGGAACTCGATGACACCGCCGGCATCAAGATCGGCATCGCCGACGTGGTTGCCGATCTCGACTCCGCGATGCCCGTTGGCGATGCTCCGGTCGAGCTCGCGGCATGCGGCCTCCGCATCCTGCAACGGGACCTGACAGAAGGGGATCAGCCGGTCGGGCTGCTGCGCGGTGATCTCGAGTGCGAGGTCGTTGAAGATGCCGGCCACGGCCGTCGCCTGCGCGGCGGTGCGACCGTAGGCGAAGAAGACCGGCGTCGGTGACACGACCTGCACGTCGACACCGTCGATCGCCATATCGGCGAGCCGCTGGTCGGCGTTCCAGCAGGCATCGGTGATGGGCCGGAACTCGCGCTCGCCCAGCATGATCGTCGCCGCCGTCGCGGAGTCGACCCGCAGCGAGGGCCAGTCCGAGCCCCCGCACACGTCAGCGAGATCGGGCCAGCCCTGGGGGACGTAGTGCGAGTGGACGTCGACAACCGGCACGGGCGTGGCTCAGCCCTTGCCGGGGTGCACGGCGCCGCAGTTGCCGCAGGTGCGGGCGTCCTGGTCGGCGTAGAACGACTCGAAGATGGGCGGCAGGTCGGTGACGATGTCGGTCACCTGCAGCTCGACATCGTGGATCTTGTGGTTGCACTCGAGGCAGTACCACTGGAAGTGCTCGAGCACTCCGGTCTCGCGGGGCTTCTCGAACACGAGACCGATGGAGCCGGCCTCGGGACGCTGAGGCGAGTGCGGCAAGTTGCGCGGCAGCACCCACATCTCGCCGGGGCCGATCGTGACGGTCTGCTTGCCCTCGGGCGTCTGCAGGTCGACGTGCATCGTGCCGGTGAGCTGGTAGAAGACCTCCTCGTAGGGCTCCTGGTGGTAGTCGGTGCGCTGGTTCGGGCCGCCGACCACCATGACGATGAAGTCCTGCTGGCCCGGGAACACCTCCTTGTTGCCGACCGGGGGCTTGAGGTGCGGTCCGTGCTCCGCGAGCCAGGAATTGAAGTCGAGGGTTGTCGTCAGGTCAGACATGCGTATCTCCCGGCTGGTAGGCGACGGCCTGAATCTCGATGAGCAGGTCAGGGTGGGGCAGCTGGTGCACCGCGACGGTGGTGCGCGTCGGGCCGTCCTCGGTGAAGAACTCGGCGTAGACCGCGTTGTAGGCGGCGAAGTCGGCCATGTCCACGAGATAGGACGTGACCTGCACGAGGTCGCTGAGATCCGCACCGGCGTCGGCGAGGATGTCGCGGATGTTCTCGATCACCGCACGGGTCTGCGCGGAGACGTCGAGCACCTTCGCGCCGTCGATGATGTCGACGCCGACGAACGTGTCGTCGGGCCTTCTGCTGGACGTGCCGGACACGTAGATGAAGTCACCGGCCCGCTTGGCGTGCGGAAAGCGACCGCGCGGCTTCGCCTTGCCTGCGACCAGATGGCTCTGGCTGCTCATCAGTCGTCCGAGCCCGACGCCCGGCGCAGGAGGGCGGTGGCGAGGGTGGCGACAGCGATGACGGCGCCACCGGCTGCGACGGCCATCACGCGCTGCTGCTTCTTGGCTCGCTCGATGACTTCCGAGTACGGGATCGTCGTGAACGACACCATCTCGTAGCGGGACAGGTACGTGCCCGGCAGCACCTTCTCGAGCGCGTGCTCGAGCTTCTTGGTCAGCAGGAACGACTTCGAGCCGACCTTGTCGCGCATCTCGACGAAGTTCTCCTTCGCGAGCTGGGCGATCGCCTCGGAGTTGATGCGGCGTCGCTCCTGGTACATCGGCAGGGCGAGTGTCCAGTCGTCGGCAACCTCGTCGAGGCAGCGGTCGAGCTCGACCACATCCTCGAAGCCGCACATCGCGCCCTGACCGAAGAAGGGCAGGATCGCGTGCGCCGCGTCACCGACGAGGCCGACCTTGCCGTCTACCTGCCAGGGATCCGAGTGGATTGTGGCGAGGAGCCCGACCGGGTTGTACTGGTAGTCCTCGACGAGCGTCGGCATCAGCGGGACGGCGTCGGGGTACT
>CAIVQM010000201.1 GCA_903908025.1 uncultured bacterium | reverse complement strand
TGTAGGCAAGCAGCACTCCGGCGAGGAACAGAGGTGTGGCGGCCGCCGCGAAGCCGATCGCCCAGCGGCGCTCGTTCTTGCGGAGCCCAGGTGTGACGAACCGCCACACCTGATACAGCCAGACCGGCGCGGAGAGGACCAGCCCGGCAACGGCCGCCACCTGGATCTGCAGCACGAAGGGATCAGCGACGCCGGTGAGAGCGAGGGTGACCTGACGGCCCTCAGCACGTGCTTGGTCGACGGCGCCTGCGAATGGCGCACTCAGCCAGGTGAAGAGCTGGTCGTAGTACACCCAGCCGATCACCATGCCGATGGCGATGGCGATGCCCGACTTGACCAGTCGGGACCGCAGCTCCCGCAGATGCTCCGTCAGGGGCATGGCAGTCGGCTGCTCGGCCTCCTGCTCCTTCAGCGCCATTACGGTTGCGCCGGTGCCGCGTCAGCCTTCGGCCCGCTCCGTGGGCGAGCCTTCGGGCTTGGGAACAGCCACGTCAGGGGTGGCGGGAATCGCGGCCGGCGGCGCAGCGGGCGGGGCAATCGAGGCATCGGCGTCCGGTGCATCGTCTGCAAGGCCCTTGGTCTCCGCCTTCAGGATGCGCAGCGACCGCCCGAGGCCGCGAGCGGCATCGGGGAGACGCTTGGCACCGAAGAGCAGGACGATGACGGCGATGATGATGAGCCACTCGACAGGCTTCAGGTTCGGCACGCCGCTACTCCTTGACTCACATGGGCCCCAGTGGCCGACATCCTAGGTTACTCCTCAAGAGTACGACCCGAGCGCGGACTGAGCTTCCTGCGCCACGGCGGACACCAGATCGGCCGGTTCCTCCACTATCGCGGCCCCCTGCAGGGAGAGCACCAGATGCACCGCCCACTCGAGCGAATGGAGGGGCAGTTCGATGCGAGCCGTACCGTCGGCTGACTCAGACAGCAGTCGTCCGTGGTGGACATCGGCTATCCAACGCGCCGACGGTCCTACGGACAGGACGGCCGTGCCCGGCTTGCTCAGCGCGGTTGAGCCAGCGGATGCATCGACGGAGTCCGAGGGGCCACCGACCTCCGCCGAGATGACCCGATCCAGTCGGAAGGTCCGCACCGCCTCGGCCGACAGGCAGAAGGCCTCGAGGTAGGCCACCCCATCGATGGTGTGCAGTCGCAGGGGATGCACCGTGCGGTCCGTCACCTCGTCGCGGGTGGCCGACGCGTAGCGCAGTTTCAGGTCGAGCCCTTGCGCGAGGGAGCTGTCGACAGCCGCGGTGACCTCGCGGGGCACGTCCACCTGCACAGCGACAAATCGTTCGGAGGCCGAGTCACTCGCGACCAGTTCGATCTTCGCGGCCGCTGTGATGATGGCCTCGCGGTCGACGATGCCGGGTAGCTGAGCGAGCATCCGCAGGGCGACAAGCAGGCTCAGGGCCTCCTCGTGGGTGAGGCGAAGCGGCCTGCCCAGCGTCTGGGGATCGAGAACATGAATGACACCGTCATTCCAGAAGTCGATGTCCACCAGTTGGTCTGGGCCGTATCCAGGAACGCCGCACACCACCAGCAGCCACAGATCGCGTTCGAGCTGCTCGGCGCTCACGCCGAAGTGTGCGGCGCACTCGCTGATGGTCACGCCATCATGCGCGAGCAGCCACGGGACCAGGGTGAGCAGTCGGGTCAGCCGATCCCCTGCGGTTGCGCTCACGCGACAACCAGCGGATGGGACTCGCACACAGTGCCGAGGGCCGTTCGCACCGCGGAAATGACCTCGGGTGGTCCGAGAGCAACGACGTCGGAGCCCGCGCCACAGATGATGGTTACGAGGTCATCGATCGAGATACCGCCGATGGTGAGCTCGTCGGCCGTCCAGGGATCGATGCCGTCCACGATGATCGCCCGTCGGCGGACGGAAGCACCGCGGCCGGCGGCAATCCGAACGTGTGCCTGGACGGCCACATCGTCGCCCTGAGGCCCGATGGCGTAGCTGGCGATATCGAAGGCCTCCGGCGGCGGCGTCTGCCGCGCGCGCCCGGTGATGACCACGGCGCCGGTGATGCGTGACAGGCGGAACGTCCGCTCGGCCGAACGTTCGTGATCGAAGGCCACGAGGAACCAATGACCAGCGGAGGACCGCAGGCCCCACGGTGAGACCGTGCGCGGCCGGGCCTCGGGGTCGGTGGGCGATCGGTAGGGGAAGGTCACTGTGCGGTCCTGGCGAAGGGCGGCCATCAGGGGCAGCAGTGCCCCATCGCTGACGGTCAACTGGACACTGCCCCGCAGGTCCGCAGGAGTCCATGCATCGGGGTCAGTTGCCAGCGTCTCCAGCTTGCGCAGAGCCGCTCCGGCAACGGGTGCGACGATCGCCTGCCCCCACACCTGAGCGGCCACGGCGACGGCGGAGCGCTCCTCGATGGTGAGGTCGATCTGCCCCAGGGCGTAGCGATCCTGCGGGATCCGATATCCCAGCACCTCGCCGTTGTGTTCGGTCACGGTCTCGACGGGTATGCCCATCGATCGGAGCTCGTCCTTGTCGCGCTCGAACATCCGCTCGAAAGCCGCAGGTGTGGCCGCCTGGTCGTAGCCGGGGATGCGCCGCTCGATATCCGCCCGCGACACAGCCACCGTGGTGTCCATCAGGCAGATCACCAGGTTGAGCAGGCGCTCCGTGCGCTCGACATGCGACAAGCCGGTTAACCGACGTTCAGGAGGTCGATCACGAAGACCAGCGTGCGGCCCGAGAGACGGTGACCCGTGCCTGCCTCGCCGTAGGCGAGTGCCGGCGGGATGACCAACTGGCGACGTCCACCGACGCGCATGCCAGGGATGCCCTCCTGCCAGCCGGCGATGAGTCCCGCCAGCGGGAAGGTGATGGACTCACCACGGTCCCAGGAGGCATCGAACTGCTCACCGGTCTCGAAGTCGACACCGAGGTAGTGCACCTCGACTCGGCCACCGGGTACGGCTTCGGCGCCGTCGCCGACGATGATGTCGGTGATCACGAGCACGTCGGGAGCGGGTCCCTCAAGGAAGTCGATCTCGGGCTTGCTGGCCATTGCTCTCTCCTGGGGTGTGTCGGGTGGTGGGTCGGTTGCGCGGACGCTAGCCGATGGACTGGAGCTGGACCACGAAGATCAACGTCTCACCGGGCGCGATCCCCTGGTTGCCCTGGTCTCCGTAGCCGAGCTCGGCGGGGATCACGAGGAGCCGCTGTCCGCCCACCTTCATGCCGACGAGACCCTGCTGCCAGCCGGCGATCACGCCGTCGAGCGGGAACGTTGCGGGGGTACCCCGGCTGTAGGAGGAGTCGAAGAGGGTCTGCCCACCCAGGCCAACGCCGCAGTAGTCGACGGTGAGCGAGTCCCCCGCGACGACCGCCTGGCCGGTCCCTTCGGAGATGTCGGCCACGCCGAGCTCGGTTGCCGGCTGGGCATCGGTGGCCACGGTGATCGCTGGGGCGCCGTTGGGCTGGAAGATCGCCGTGACGGCGCCGATCGTGGTGCCGCTGGGAGGTGCATCGACGGGCATGACCTGTCCGCTGACGCAGTCAACGGTGACGAAGGGCGCGAGGGCCGCATCCTGGCTCGGCGGCGGTGCAATGGCCGAGGCAGTGGCTGCGCCGGAAGGGGCGTCCACCCGCTCGTCGGTCTGCTGACCGCACGCGGCGAGCGTGAGGGCGAGGACGGCGGTTGTGGCGATGGCGATGGCTCGTCTGGTCATTCCCGGAGCCTAGCCAAGGGCGGCTACATGCTTGCGATGAGGCGGTCGACACGCTCGTCGACGCTGGCGAAGGGGTCCTTGCAGAGGACCGTTCGCTGAGCCTGATCATTCAGTTTGAGGTGCACCCAGTCGACGGTGAAATCCCGTCGGCGCTCCTGTGCACGACGGACGAAATCACCGCGCAACTTCGCACGGGTCGTCTGCGGCGGCACGGACTTGGCCTCGAACACGGCCAGGTCCGACGTGACTCGGTCAACGAGGCCGTTGCGCTCGAGGATGTTGTAGATGCCGCGTCTTCGGCTGATGTCGTGGTAGGCAAGGTCGAGTTGCGCAATGCGTGCCGACTCCAGCCCCAGGTCGTGCTTGGCCATGTAGCGCTCCAGCATGCGCAGCTTGATCGCCCAGTCGATCTCCCGGTCGATGAGACTGAGGTCCTCTGCCTCGATCGCCTTCAGCGACCGGCCCCAGAGTTCGAGCACGCGCCGGGTGGTGCCCGTTGGCTCGTCAACCAGGCCACGGCGGTCGGCGAAGTCGGAGGCCTTCTCGAAGAACTCCCACTGCATTGACAGAGCCGAGAGCTCGCGCCCGGTCGTGAGCTTCACCGGTCGCTTCCCCGTCATGTCGTGGCTCATCTCGCGGATTGCCCTGATCGGGTTGTCGAGGGACATGTCTCGCATCACGACGCCGGCCTCGAGCATCCGCAGGACCAGATCCGCCGAGCCGACCTTGAGCATGGTCGTCGTCTCGCTCATGTTGCTGTCGCCGACGATCACATGGAGGCGGCGGTACAGGTCAGCATCCGCATGCGGCTCGTCTCGGGTGTTGATGATGGGACGTGACCGGGTCGTGGCGCTGGAGACGCCCTCCCACATGTGGTCGGCACGCTGGCTCAGGCAGTACACGGCACCCCGTGGGGTCTGCAGAACCTTGCCCGCCCCGGCGATCAGCTGACGGGAGATGAGGAACGGGATGAATCGCTCTGCTAGGCGGGCAAAGTCCCCCTTGCGCTCAATGAGGTAGTTCTCATGGCAGCCATAGGAGTTTCCAGCGGAGTCGGTGTTGTTCTTGAACAGGTAGATATCGCCATGGATGCCCTCTTCCCGCAGGCGCTGCTCTGCATCGGTCACCAGCCCCTCAAGGATCCGCTCGCCGGCTCGATCATGCGTGATGAGCTGGGGGATGCTGTCGCACTCCGCCGTCGCATACTCGGGATGGCTACCGACGTCCAGGTACAGGCGCGATCCGTTGGTCAGGAAGACATTGCTGCTCCGGCCCCAGGCAACGACGCGGCGGAAGAGGTAGCGGGCGACCTCGTCTGGGCTGAGTCGACGCTGTCCGTTGAACGTGCACGTGACGCCGTACTCGGTCTCGATCCCGAAGATCCGGCGGTCCATGTGCCTACGTTACGTTGGCTGCGGCGCCTCGGGGTCACTTGGACGCGAGCAACTCCGCAAGTCGTCCGTTGGCGAGTCGCACGAATGCGCGACGCGGCCGGGTCCGGTCGAGGACGGCCACCTCGAGCTGCGCGGGGGCGAGGACCCTCGCCACGTCGTCGCCGTGCTCCCCCATCAGGCCCACGGCGACGCGCACGCACTCCTCCAGGGACATCCCTTCATGCCAGGCTTCCGCTAGGGCAGCGGAGATGGGCTCAGCGGCCCCACCCATCGCAACATAGCCGCGCTCATCAGCTACGGATCCGTCGAACATGAGCCGGTACAACTGGTCCGATGCGGCATCCATGCCCACTTCGGCCACGACGATCTCGACCTCGAAGGGCTTATTCGTCTCGGTGAAGATCGTGCCCAGCGTCTGGGCATATGCGTTGGCGAGGCTGCGTCCGGTCACGTCGCTGCGGTCGTATGAGTACCCACGCATGTCGGCCAGCCGAACCCCGGCCACCCGCAGGCTCTCGAACTCGTTGTACTTCCCGACTGCTGCGAACCCGATCCGGTCGTAGAGCTCGCTGATCTTGTGCAATGCATGTGATGGGTTCTCGGCGACGAAGACGATGCCACCGCTGTACTGCATGACGATGACGCTGCGACCGCGTGCGATGCCCTTGCGCGCGAAGTCGGCCTTGTCGCGCATGATCTGCTCGGGCGAGACATAGAACGGCACGCTCATGAGCCCTCCCCCGGTCGACCACCGGCTTGCGGACCGTCTGGGCGGACCATCCGGGCATCGAGCATCGAACTGACCCTGGGTGCGACGTCGTCGTCACCGAGGATGCGGGCACCGGACTCATCGACGACGCCGATCACCGGATAGATCCCCCGCGCCATGTCCGGACCGCCGGTAGCGCTGTCGTCATCGGCTGCGTCGTACAGCGCCTCGAGGGCCATCGACACGGCCTCGTCTGACGACGCACCGCGACGGAAGAGCTTCTTGAGGGAACCGCGGGCGAAGGTGGATCCCGAGCCGACGGCGTAGAAGTCGTGCTCCTCGTATCGTCCGCCCGTCACGTCGTAGGAGAAGATCCGGCCGGTCTCGCGGGCAAGATCGAAGCCGGCGAACAGCGGGACGACTGCGAGACCCTGAAGGGCGAGCCCGAGGTTGCCGCGCAGCATCGTGGCGAGTCGATTGGCCTTGCCGTCGAGGGACAGCGGGAGCCCCTCGATCTTCTCGTAGTGCTCCAGTTCGACCTGAAAGATGCGGACCAGCTCGACCGCGAGACCCGCCGTGCCGGCGATGCCGATGAGCGAATGCTCATCGGCCACGAAGACCTTCTCGATGTCGTGCTGAGCGATCAGGTTGCCCATTGTCGCGCGGCGGTCACCCGCCATGACGACGCCGGCCGCAGTACGCAGGGCGACGATCGTGGTGCCGTGTGGCGCGATGCCGTGGCTCCCCTTGCCCGACTGGTCGCCCACGGGGAACTGCAGCCGCTCGGGGTGCAGCGCAGCCAGGAACTCCACGAACGACGACGAGCCGGTGGCGCGGTAAGGATCAGGCAGTCCCAGGGGGGCGTTCACTGCCCGCCCTTCTGCACGAAGGACTTCACGAAGTCCTCCGCATTCTCCTCCAGGACGCTGTCGATCTCGTCCAGGATCGAATCGACGTCGGAGTCGAGCTCTGACGGCGCCGACTCGGCGGCGACTGCCGCCTCCTCGTCGACGTCGGCCGCGCGCTCGACCTTGCGGTGGTCTGCAGACTCTCGTTGCGCCATGGGGAAAGGCTATCCCTCGCCGGAGGAGGTCAGCCTGGCGATCAATGCGGTGACGTCTGGAGCCGAGTCGAGCAGGCCCTCCACGTGGGCGCGGGTGCCCCGAATGGGCTCCAGGGTAGGCACCCTCATGAGTGCCTCGCTGCCCGGGACGTCGAACACGACCGAATCCCAGGACGCGGCCGCGATGGCGTCGGGGTATCGCCGGATGCACTCGCCACGGAAGTACGCACGGGTGTCCTCCGG